>CANRNS010000037.1 GCA_947632055.1 uncultured Akkermansia sp. | reverse complement strand
GGTGGATGGTCTTGTATTCTCCCGCCCTTGAAGCGTACATTCTCAGCGGGATGATCTATCTGATGTGGGTGAACGAAGTGTATCATGCGCAAAAGAACACGAATTGCAAACACTGAGCGATGAGGAAGCCTAGCAAAATCGTGGTCATACAGGTATGTGAATTGCAAGGATAAATGCAACGGGTGAAAGATAGAGGGTGATGCTCAACTTAAGCCACAAAGCCAAGCGCAACCAGCTCACGAAGACGAGCTGCATCCTCAACACGGACGGAGGACTCGTTGTGCAGCGCAATTATACGTACGACAAAATCGCCTCATCTCGCTTCCTTTTGCAGGAACAGCGGGATGCCTACGGTCGCGGTACAGAATACATCCTGAAACGTAACGGAAATCGTCAGTGCGCCGCTACTGTTGCATACGGTACACTCGGGCGTATTGCCTTGGCAGGATTTATCCATGCCGGGGTGGAGCATCAGTTCCGCTACGGTTACCTTGCAGGCAGCAACTTGCTGCAATCGCTCGCCATGCCGAATGGGGTGACGCTCACGCAGAGTTACGAGGAGAAGCGAGATCTGCTTACGGGCATGGATTATGTGCGAGACAATAGTCTCATCACGCAACGCCAGTACAGTTACGACGCGCTGGGGAGACCGATGACGCGCGATACGCGCTACCCGAACAAGGCAATTCACCATGCTGATACTTTCGCTTACAATAAACGTAGCGAACTCACCGGTGCACTACTTGATGAGAACGCCTACACCTATGCTTACGACAACATCGGCAACCGCATCACCGCGCAGGAAAACACTGCACAAGTCACATACACCACCAATGACCTGAACCAGTACACGCAAATCGATACGAACGGCAACGACTTCACGCCGGAGTATGATGCGGACGGCAACCAGACGCTCATCCAGACCACGACCGGCATATGGCACGTCACCTACAACGCCCAAAACCGCGCCATCCGCTTCGAAAACGAAAGCAACGGCACGGTGATCACCTGCGACTACGATTACATGGGACGCCGCATTTGGAAGAAAGTTGAAAACGCCAATGGTACTGTATCGCTGCACCAGCGCTACATCTACTACGACTACCTGCAGATCGCGGCGTTGGATCTCACCCGCGCTACGCTCAATGGTCTCTGGCTGCTCACCTGGGATCCTTCGCAAGCTGTAGCCACGCGTCCGCTGGCCATACGCAAGGACGGTTCTTTCCTCACCTACGGTTGGGACTTGACGAAGAACATCTGCGAGAGACGTACACGAGCGATAAGGGGTTCCTTTCCGAACGCTACACCTACAGTCCCTTCGGCAAGGTCACAGTGGAGGGGGATACGGTTCAACCCCCTCCAATGGAGCAGTGAGGTGTATGATGCCGAGCTGGGACTCGCGTACTACAATTACCGTTACTGCAACCCGCGCGACGGCAGGTGGATAAGAAAAGATCCGATAGGTGAGGACGAAAGCCTTGATTTGTATCAAGCTCTATTTAATTCTCCGTTATTGTATCTTGATATACTGGGTTTAGCCCAAATCATCACGGACATGACTAATGGGTATACCTATTGGATACCTACGAATTGCTGTTGCGAAAGCCCTCAAAAATTCAAATCATTAAATCAGGTTGTAAAAAGTGCAAAACCTGGAGCGAATGATCCTTATGAGAGTGAGGATACTCGCGTTGGCCATACCGAAGTAACAAAAAAAGACCCTGTAGCGTACGGGCCCAATATCCCCATTTTGACGAATGATCCTCGTGGAAGATGGTTGCATGGAGGAGGAACTCGTTTAGGATCAAAAGGATCTCAGGAACCATATCAAGAATTGTGTCCGACATTTGGCTGCACACGCCTTCACAATGAGGATGTTAAAACGTTGGGGAATTTGAGAAAGGAGCATGAAAAGAAATATCCAAAAGAAAAAGTCCCGTATAAAAGAGATCATTTTGAAAAAGGCTCTGTTCTCTCGGCGTACACTCAATGTCTAGAAGAATACAATAGTGAACCTTGCCAACAAAAGCAGAACAAAAGATGAAAAAGATATTGTTAAGTGCTATTTTCCTGTGTTCCTGTCAATCGGAATTGGAAGAAAAAATTGTGTTGTATCCAGCAGAAAATTGTAGACTGGAATTTACTGCATGCAAAAGGGATATGGATCAAGCAGAGTCTGCTCCCGGAGTTTGTGTATATGAGGACAAACTTTACTTGTACGCATTGCAGAATCCGCCTCGTTCTTATTTAAAGCTGGGGAGGCTCTATCTAGATTCTCAAGTTATTGATTTAGACGTATGTAATTTGGCAACGCCGTGGGTAGAAAAGAGAGACTTGAATGAAGAGGATGTTAAACTTGAGAAAGATATGTTAGGAAATACCCCCTATTATTCATTAAAAGTCTATTTCCGTAAAGGAGGTGCTAATGATTATATGGTAGAGTGGGAAATATATAAGGGTAAGTCTGTAAGAACAGCAATAAAATCGCTCAATGATGTTGGGGAATAAGTTTATGAATTTCTGATTCCATTTCCATTGGGCGTTGCTGTCCGGATCCTAGTGAGGATGGCACCGCTTTCCATGATTATAACGGAGAATCCTCCCATACCGGCATGAAATCAGAAAAAGAATACATCATCGTCAGACTCGCCACGGAGGTGGATGCGCGCGGCATCATTGCGCAGTACACATACAACAAGAAGACCGGGCTGGTGACGGGCATAGGCTGGTCAGCGCCGGATATGCCGGTCGTTTCCTGCAGTTACAATATCCTCAGGCAACCCACGGAGATAAAGGACGCTGGGGGACGCCGCATCTATGCCTACGATCAGCACGGTTCTCTGAATTATGAGCGCAGTTTTTATGGGGATGACACCTTTGCGGTGAATGAGAAATGGGACAGGCGGGCAGCAATCTGCTGCAATCGCTCGCCATGCCCAATAAGGTGACGCTGACGCAGACGTGGGAAGAGAAGCGCGACCTGCTCGCGGAGATGCTCTACACGCGGCTCAATAGTGCGGGGAAGGAGGTGGAGGTGACGCGCCGCGGGTATGCGTACGATACGCTGGGACGCCCGATTTCCCGCGCGCAGGACTACCCGCAGCAGAGTGTCAGCAGAGATGATTCCTTCGACTATAACAGACGCTCTGAACTCACCGGAGCTACTCTCGGAGAGGCGCCCTATGCCTACTCCTACGACAACATCGGCAACCGTATCACGGCGCAGGAGGATGCGGAGAGCATCACCTACGAGACGAACAATCTGAACCAGTACACGCAGATTGATACGGACGGCACGGCTTTCGTTCCGGAGTACGATGCGGACGGCAACCAGACACTCATCCAGACAAGCACAGGCATATGGAAGGTGCAGTATAACGCCCAAAACCAAACCATCCGCTTCGAAAACGAAAGCAACGGGAGCATCTTCATGGACGCCTCGTTCGAGTACCGTGAAGGCTGGTCGAGCCTGAACGCCGCCGTGGGCTACAAGGTCATGTTCTGACGACACGCAAGGCGAGTGAAGGATAAAGCGCGATCTTTCACGCATTTGTCCTGACCGAGTTGGATATGGGCTTGACAAGGGGGAACGCCCAACATATGATTCGTGCATGGAGTCATGCAACCGAAGCGTGCTTTTCTACCTCGCAGTTCCCGCGCTTCTGTTGGGCACGGCGACTGGAGCGCAGGCAGAAACGGAAAAAGAAGTATGTGCGCAGCTAGAAGCGGGACTGCAGGAACAGCTGCGAGTCCTGCGAAGCATGACGGATCCGGCAAGCACACAGGCTCATTTATCGGCGTTGGATCGCGTGCTGAAAGAGCTGGGCGAACTCAAAATGCGGACAGATGAGACAGCGCTATGGCGCTACATTGACAACACGCCCGGAGTCAAACAACCGCTCATCACGATACTGGAAGACACGATGGTGCAGCTGCACCGTATCGAGCAGGCGCAATTTTATGCGAATGAAGAGCTGCAACGCCGATTGGCGCCCATGTTAAACTCAGCTCCGGCGCCGGAGGAATGAGGCAGACGTTTCTTTTTGCCTCAGCAAATCCTGAAGGTGCGCCAACTCGGCGTCCATGAACTCCGGCAGGTCGTGGCGGTGGCGCGCCATCTCGGCAAACACCTCATCGCGGTAATCCACAGCATGGCGGTACGACTCTTCCTCCGAGCCATACTGCAGATCGGAAAAATAACGGGTGATGATGCGCCCGCATCGCTGAATGCTGACTCTCCAGCCTTGGAAATCGGTATTTTCGTACGTGTAGCGAGTGATATTCCTGTTTCTCATAAGCAATCACGTGGGGTCTGAGAAGCAGAGACCCCACGCGTTGCCGAATCGTTAAATAACTTACAGAGTTAGGGCTGGCTGCTCTCAACGAAAGACGATCGCTCCGGCTTGCGCATCAGCATGAATGGTCGAACCATCCGGGAAGTTTCCCTCGAGGATAGCCATGCTGAGCGGGTCAAGAATGTCGCGCTGAATGGCGCGCTTGAGCGGACGGGCGCCGTACACGGGGTCGTATCCATGGCTCGCCACCAAGTCCGCCGCCGCATCGGAGAGTTCCAGCTTGAGACCGCGGGCAGCCAAGCGCGAGCGCACGCGCGCGAGTTGGATATCCACAATGAGCTTGAGATCATCCACGCGGAGTCGGTCAAAGATGATGATGTCATCCACGCGGTTGAGGAACTCCGGGCGGAAGTGCCCACGCAGGGCATCCAACGCCTTTTCATTGCGAGTGGCTACGTCCTGCTCGTCCAGGATGAAGCGGGAGCCGATGTTGCTGGTCATAATGAGCACTGTGTTGGTGAAATCCACCGTACGGCCCTGACCATCGGTGACACGTCCGTCATCGAGCACTTGTAGCAGCACATTGAAGACATCGGGATGGGCCTTCTCAATTTCATCGAAAAGAACCACACTGTAGGGGCGGCGGCGCACCGCTTCCGTGAGCTGACCTCCTTCATCGTACCCCACATACCCCGGAGGCGCGCCAATGAGACGCGACACACTGTGCTTCTCCATGTATTCGGACATATCGATGCGCACCATGGCGGCTTCGTCATCGAAGAGGAACTCAGCGAGAGCTTTCGCCAGCTCCGTCTTGCCCACGCCAGTGGGACCCAGGAAGATGAAGGAGCCAAGCGGGCGATGTTCATCCTGCAGGCCTGCGCGGGAACGCCTCACGGCATCCGCCACCGCCTTGACGGCATCTTTTTGACCGATGAGACGCTGCCCGAGACGCTCCTCCATGTGTACGAGCTTCTCGCGCTCGCCCTCGGCGAGTTTGGCGGCGGGAATACCCGTCCAGGAAGAGACAACCTTGGCTATGTCCGCCTCGGTGACCTCTTCTTTAAGCAAGCCCTCGCCACTGCTCTGAAGGTCTGCCAAAGCTTTGCGCGCTTCGTTGAGGGAAAGCTCAGCGGCGGGCAACTCACCGTACTTGATTTCGGAAGCACGGGAGAGCTCGCCCTTGCGCTCGGCCTGTTCAGCCTGAGTGCGCAGGGTATCGATTTTTTGCTGAGCCTCACGAGCGCGCTGGACGACCTGCTGTTCACTCTTCCAACGAGCGAGCAAGGCAGAAGTTTTCTCCTTATTATCGGCCAATTCTTTGGTAATTTTTTCCAGACGTTCGCGAGAAGCCTCATCCTTTTCCTTCTCGAGGGCCTGTCGCTCCATCTCCAGCTGCATGCCGGTTCGGTTTAATTCATCAATTTCCGAGGGCATGCTGTCGAGTTCGATTTTGAGACGAGCGGCGGCTTCATCCACCAAATCCACCGCCTTATCCGGCAGGAAACGATCGGTGATGTAACGGTTGCTCAAAGAGGCAGCGGCCACGAGAGCGCTGTCGGTGATATGCACGCCGTGGTGCACCTCGTAGCGCTCCTTGAGACCGCGCAGGATGGCAATGGTATCCTCCACGCTCGGCTCCGCGACAAAAACGGGCTGGAAGCGGCGCTCTAACGCTGCGTCTTTTTCGATGTATTTGCGGTACTCATCCAAGGTGGTAGCGCCGATGGTGCGCAACTCGCCGCGGGCCAGAGCCGGCTTGAGCAAATTGGCAGCGTCCATGGAGCTGTCACCCCCTGCCCCGGCGCCGACCAACGTGTGCAGTTCATCGATAAAGAGGATAATTTGGCCTTCGGAGGCACTCACCTCCTTGATAAAAGCCTTCAAACGTTCCTCGAACTCACCGCGGTATTTAGCACCGGCAAGCATGGAACCGATATTGAGCGAAACGAGGCGCTTGTTCTTCATGCCCTCAGGCACATCGCCATTTACGATGCGGCGGGCAAGACCTTCTGCAATGGCGGTCTTACCCACGCCGGGCTCACCGATAAGCACCGGGTTGTTTTTCGTGCGGCGCGAAAGAATTTGCAACACGCGGCGGATTTCCGCATCACGGCCGATGACGGGGTCAATCTTTCCCTGGCGGGCGCGGGCCGTCAGATCGGTGCCATACTTCTCCAACGTTTGGTATTTTTCCTCCGGATCCTGATCCGTGATACGCTGATTGCCCCGCACATCCTTGAGCGCTTGCAGATACTTCTCCTGCGGCATGCCGCATTCTGCCAACAACTTGGACAACGCTTCATCCGCCTTGTACACACCGAGTAAAAAATGCTCGGCGCTCAAGTAGTCATCTTTCATCACCTTGCGCTGCTCCTCGGCTGCATTGAGCACACGATCCAGCGCTGCACCGATACCAGGGCTACCCGCTACAGCGCCCTGCTGTCGCGGCTGGCGACTCAACAAGTCGGCGAGAGATGTCTCCAGCCGGTGCGCATCCGCCCCAGCTTTTTGAAGAACCGCGCCGAGCACACCGCCCTCCTGGTGCAACATAGCCAGCAAGACCTCCGCCGGCAGCATCTCGGCTCTGCCGGCCGATTGTGCGGCACGCTGCGCCGTCTGCAGGCTTTCCATCATTTTCGTGGTCAGGTTATTGTTCATCATGCCTGTTTGATAACACGAACCCGCACACGCGTTCAAAAATAAGGCAATTTTTTTGAAAAAAATATCGGGATCCCGGGAACGATCTGCCAATCATACAGACAAGGTGGCAGAAGTGTAGCACACTCATCGCGCATGGGCTATGAAGAACTCGGATGCGTATCGTCCAAAAGTCCGGCGCTAGCAGACTCGCATGATGCAGTCACAATTTTGATATTGTCAGTCCGGCAACCGAATGGTAGAATGGGGGCGTGGGAGTTTTACCTTCAACGCCCGGCATGCCGCCACCGCCACCACCTGTTCCGATGGGTGGGACTCCGCCGCCGCCCCACGTGGGCGCTCCTCCGCCCCCTCCCCAGCCACCCGCTGTTCCTGCAACAGGTAGTCGCATGCCCGTGATACCTCCTGCCGTGCCATCGAATCGAGAGCATACATCGCGGGTACCATCGGTGCCCATGCTTTTTGACAATGAATCCCAAAAAAGAGCCTCAAGCGATGAAGCGCCTCAGGATGTCGCCGGACCGGCAATTTTGCTGGAACCTCTGCACGTACTCGAGCCGCTGAGCATCAAATGGAACATGGGGATGGACAAAACAAGCGCCCCACCTCCTGCCCCCCAAGCTCCCCCACCCTCTCCGGCTGTCAACTCACGCCCTGTATTCTTGAGTTCGCCTTCTCCTCGTACACCCTCGTCTTCCAAGCAGGCTGCCGGCTACATGCGGCTCATGGGACTGCTCTCGAACGGCAGACCGTGGGAGAGCAGCTTGTCCATGTTGGACATCGGTAAACCGGGCGGCATCGTCATTGGCCGCGACATGGAAGTCTGTAAAATTGTCCTGCCAGAGGGATCGATCTCACGGCGACATGCCCTGATAGAACGAGTGAACCGCAACATCGTGGTATCCGACATGAACTCCACGAACGGCGTATCGGTCAATGGACGACGCCTCGCGACCGGGGAGCAGCGCGTTGCACTGATGGATGGCACCATTTTAACATTGGGAGACGTTACCTTACGGGTTGAAATCGTAGAGGGCAATCCCTATGCCGGGGCGGTGTGACAGGAAAAGAATTCCGCGAAAAAGGGGCAGAAGCGAATACGTCAAGGTTGCAAGCGCGTGATATACCACGTACCATCAGCCTGCAAGCTGTACATGAAACGGTCATGGACCCGGCCCGGCCCTCCTTGCCAAAACTCCATGTGATGCGGCGCCACACGGTAGCCCCCCCAAAAGTCAGGCAAGGGCACTTCTCCATTCGCAAACTTGTTCTTAAGCTCTTGCAGTTTCATCATGAGGAGCTTTCGCGTAGAAATGACGCTGCTTTGGTGCGAGACCCAGGCGCCCAACTGCGATTCACGGGGACGTGTCAGGAAATACTTAAGCGTCTCAGCGCGTGAAATTTTTTCCGTCTTTCCGTAAATAATGACCTGGCGTTCTAACGTCACCCACGGCAGCAGCAGGCACACCTCCGGATTCTCTGCTATTTCACGGGCTTTACGGCTCGTATAATTGGTGAAAAAGACGAATCCACGCTCATCATAATACTTGAGCAAAACTGTACGCAAAGAAGGAGCTCCCTGCGGGGTTGCCGTAGCCACACTCATGGCATTCGGCTCCGCGATCCCGCTCTCCAGCGCTTGACGGAACCACTTGTCAAACTGCTGAAGCGGGGAAGGATCCAAATCTCGCCGGTGCAGCGTATCCTTCAGATATTCCTCCCGAAAGTTTGATAAATCCATGCCCGTATTCTACCCATCCACACGCGGTGAGGCAAGCCCTTTCGAACGATGAAAAACACGCTGGACCAGCTCAGATTGTATCGTTGGAAGATTCATTTAGAGCAGCGATACGGATTTGTCCGAAAGACTCTTCTCGAGTTTGAGATATTCCTCATTGAGTTTTTCCTTGTCGGGCATCTCGCTAAAAATGACAATGAAGCCCGCCTCATACGCGGAGAGCTTCATAGAGATTTCTCCGCAAACTGTGGGGAACATCAACTCCTCTTCACGGTTGCGGGGGCGGACCTGCTCCTGGATATCCTCGGTACTGAGAAAAAACCGCTTTTTATCTTTCATGTAGCTAGCCCTCAATGCGGAGGTTTCTTTGTCGAAGACGTTCGAGAGTCTGCGATGCTCTCTGTAGAGAGCCCTTGACACTTCACCGGCAGCTTTTGCCTCCTGCACGCCATCAATAAGCTTCGCATATCGCGCAACGAATTGATCCGTTGCACGAGCATGCTTCTCTTGCAACAGCGCAAGTTCCCGCCGATATTCCTCACATAATTGAAAGAACTCCTGAAAATGAATCTCGTGTTGAATATATCGAGTGAGTTCCGCTCTGGCATCTCGCGTCGGCATTTGAGAGAGCGGAATTACCCGGAGAGATTCCTCCCGCTTTGAGGAATAAATGGCGTAAAAACCGCCCAAAGCCACTATACAGAAAACTGCCGATGTCAAGATCACTCTGCGCCGCCGCTGCGCGGGATGCAGAATCGTCGGTAGAGAACCTTCCGCCCAGCATTGCTCCCACTGCTCCACACTCTGGCAACGCAACTTGGCATGCAGGGACATGTTACAATCTAACAAGGCAAGCATCTCAACCGGGTAGTCAAGCTTGGAAGCCTGTTTGGAAAGCATTTTCACATCATCCTGGAGGAGACGAGCATCGGCCGCCTCCGGCGGTACACCGGTAATCAACTCATACCATGTGGCCGCGAGGGAGTAAAAATCGGTCCATGGCCCTACATGACCCTTACCGGTTATCTGCTCCGGGGCAGCGTAATTATGCGAAAAAGCGCCTTGGGAAGTCGTGGTGCTGGATGTACGCTCTGCACGATTGAGAGCGGCTCCGAAATCGATGATGACAGGTCGCTGCTGCTCATCGAACATGATATTGGCAGGCTTGATATCACGGTGGATGATGCTACGTTCGTGCATGTATCGCAAAGCATTCAGCAATGAATGCAGCCAATCTGTCGCCTGCAGTGGGGAGATGCTCGCGCGTTTCTTGTCAATCACATCGCGCAGTGTGCCTCCGGGCAGCCACGGCATCACGCAGAACACACTTCCGTTTCCCCAAATAACATCCCGAACACGCACAATCGAATCGTGATCCAGCCCAGCAAGCGTGGTAACCTCGCGTCGCATGTATTCAATGGCCTTCATATAGCGCGGCTCGAAGCTATCCCGAGCCGGCACCACCATGCCGGAAGTTGCATCACGCACACAGATACCCTGAGGAAAACACTCCTTAACGGCCACTTGGCAGCGCTCCGACTCATCCCACGCAATGTAGGTGATGCCAAAGCCCCCCTGTCCGATCGCCTTAAGCAACTTGTAGCGATCCCCGATACGGGTACCGGGAGGCAAATCAATCACCGACATCGTTTGCATGACCTGCCCCGGTTAGATCACTCCCACATTACTCTGCGCTCAAGCTCGCCAGCGTTTTTGAAAGGAACTCCTCCAACGTCAAGCCCTGAGCAAAGGCTTTATCCTCGAGTCGTCTTGTCACGTTCTTATCGAGGCGAATCGTGACATGCGTCTGCAAGGTTACGTCAATCGGCGCCGTAGTCGGCATAGTCACGGGGTTCTGGCTGATGAGCTCGCGAATGATATGCGCCTTGGCCTTGGGAATCGGCTTTTTGGCCATCCAATTGCGAACGGTTGTTTCCGTGACGTAGCAACGCTCCGCCAACCAAGCATAGTCATGCCTGTTGGCTTTAAGCCACAGTTTGATGTTGAGTTTTAAATCTTCCATAGCGTCCTCCTAGTCTTGCCACATATTTATATCATTATCGCGATACAGTCAAGAAAAAAAATGGCGAGACAATGTCAAAATGCATGGTGGACAGTTCTCGGATCCAGGTGCTAAAATGGCGAGCGTCATGCAGAGCAGAGAAGCCTACTTAGAAGAGACGCAGGAAATAGCCTGGAGCGAGTTAACGGCGGAGAAAGCGCGCGAGCAGATACGAAAAGCTATCCGGAGGGCGGAAAGAAAGGTAGAGGAGATATGCCACGTGCAGTCTGCTACTTACGAGAACACGTACGACGCTCTGGAGCAGAGCGATGCAGAACTGAACCGCGGCTGGCTGCGCCTCACTCACCTGCAGAGCGTCATGGACAGCCCGGAGCTGCGCAAGGTCATAGCAGAACTCACACCGGAGGTGGTAGCGTACGGCATGAAGGTACTGCTTAACGAGCCTCTGTACCTCGTGCTGAAAAAAGCGGCGGATCAGCCTTGGATCAAGCAGCTTCCTGCCGTGCAGCAACGCTTCATCTCCGAAACTCTGACCACATTTCGGGAAAATGGGGCTGAATTGAATGCCGAGGACAAGAGCAAAGTGAGTGAGTTGACCGCCGAACTGGCGCGGCTATGCCGGGAGTTTGGCGAACGCGTCCTGGACTCCACCAACGCTTGGGAATACGTGACCAGCAACCCGGAGGAGGTAGCAGGCTTGCCGGAATCTGCCCTGAAAGCCGCGCAGCAAGATGCGCGCGCCAAAGGACACGGAAGCGAACAGGCGCCAGCGTGGCGTTTTACCCTGCAATTTCCATCTGTGCAGCCGGTGCTTGCCTATGCAGAGCATGAAGGACTACGACGCCGCATCTGGGAAGGGCTGCAAACGCGTGGCACAGGAAAATTTGACACCGAGCAACTCATCCACGACATCCTGAACCTGCGCGAGCAGAAAGCCAAGCTGCTGGGGTTTGCCACATTTTCCGATTACGCTACATCGCGCCGCATGGCCGACAGCGGCGACAAAGCCCTAGACTTTATCGACCGCTTGCATGATGAAGTCAAGCCCGCCTACCAAGAAGAGATGGAAGCGCTGCGACGCTACGCCGAACAAAAGACTGGCCAGAGCCTGCCCGCCCTCAACCCATGGGACGTGAGCTACTGGAAAGAAAAACGGCGGCGCGAACTCTACGATTTTGACGCCGAACAACTGCGGCCCTACTTTCCCATGCCGCACGTATTGCGGGGCATGTTCTCCATTTATGAAGGACTCTACGGCATCCGGATTTCAGAACGTCCCACATACTGTCCGAAAGCGGGGGAAAGCGTGCCGGCGGGAAAGGTGGAAGTCTGGCACTCGGATGCGCTCTACTTCGAAATACGCGATGCGCAGAGCGAGGAGCTGCTGTGCGTGTTCTACGCCGATTGGCACCCGCGTGAAAGCAAGCGTGCCGGCGCCTGGATGGAATGTTTGAGCTGCGGTTGTCCGCCGACAAACGGCAAAGCACGCGTGCCGCATGTGGCGCTCATGTGCGGCAATCTGAGTCGCCCTGTTGGCGGCAAGCCGGCCTTGCTCAATCACGATGAAGTTGAGACCATATTTCACGAATTTGGGCACCTGCTGCATCAGGCGCTCAGCGATGTGCCCGTGCGCGCGCTGGCGGGCTGCAATGTGGCGTGGGACTTCGTTGAACTGCCCAGCCAAATCAACGGAAACTGGACTTGGGAACCAGAAGCTCTGAAGCGCATTTCTTCCCACGTTGAAACGGGAGCTGCCCTGCCGCCGGACCTCATCCGCAAGATGCTGGACGCCCGCAACTACGGCGCCGCCTCCGCCTTCATGCGCCAACTCAGCTTTGCCAAGCTCGACCTGGAGCTGCATACCCACACGGGCCGCTATCTCAACCGGTCTATCGAAGAAGTGGATCGCGAAATCCTGTCGGACTACCGCGTACCGCTCTCCTGCGAGGGCAGCACCATGCTACGCGCCTTTACCCACATCTTTGACGGCGGTTACGAAGCCGGCTACTATTCCTATAAATGGGCTGAGATGCTCGAAGCAGACGCCTTTTCGCGATTCGCAAAGGAAGGCATCTTCAACGCCGAGACAGGACGCGACTTCCGCCACTGCATTCTCTCGCAAGGGAATTCGCGTTCAGCAGCTGAGCTTTTCCGCGACTTCATGCACCGAGATCCCGACCCCGAAGCGCTTTTGCGCCGCTGCGGCATTCAATAAACGCTCCGGCAAGACACCCTGTAAAAAACGCCCGGCCTGTTACCAAGCCGGGCAGTGAGGAAGCATGGGATAGGCGCCTACACGAGACCTTGATCGATCATGGCATCCGCCACCTTCACGAAGCCGGCGATATTCGCGCCGGCAACATAGTTGGTGAACTCGGCCGTGCAATCTTTGCTGTACTCGCGGGCGTGGTTGTACGCGTTTTGGTGGATATTCTTCATGATATCGAAGAGCTTGGCATCCACCTGTTCGCGGGTCCAATTAAGCCGCTGACTGTTCTGAGCCATTTCAAGGCCTGAAACAGCCACGCCGCCCGCATTGGCAGCCTTGGCCGGTCCGTAGAGGATCTTGGAGTCGAGGTACACGTTGATGCCATCCAAATCGGTAGGCATATTGGCGCCCTCGGCGACCAACTTGCACCCATTCTTCACGAGCGTAGCAGCCTCCGCTCCGTTAATCTCATTCTGCGTGGCGCAGGGGAAAGCGCAATCGCAGGGGATGCTCCAAGGACGCTGTCCCTCCATATACTGGGAACCAGAGAACTTAGCGGCGTACTCCTTGATGCGGCCGCGGCGGACGTTTTTGAACTCCATCACCCAGGCGAGTTTCTCAGCGTCAATTCCAGCCGGGTCGTAGATCGTGCCATTAGAATCGGACATGGTAACGACCTTGGCGCCGAGCTGGTTCAACTTCTCCACCAAGTACTGCGCCACGTTACCCGAGCCGGACACCGTACACACCTTGCCCGACACATCATCATTGCGCGTGGCAAGCATATTCTGCGCAAAATAGACGCAACCGTAACCCGTAGCCTCCGGGCGAATGAGCGAACCGCCCCAGTTGAGGGCCTTGCCCGTAAGCACGCCTGTAAACTCGTTGCGCAAGCGCTTGTACTGCCCGAACAGGTAGCCGATCTCGCGCCCACCCACGCCGATATCGCCGGCTGGCACATCCGTATCTGCGCCGATATGACGCTGCAGCTCAGTCATGAAGCTTTGGCAAAAACGCATCACCTCAGCATCGCTCTTGCCCTTCGGGTCAAAATCGGAGCCACCTTTGCCGCCGCCCATGGCGAGCGTGGTGAGGGAGTTTTTGAAGACCTGTTCAAAGCCCAGGAACTTCAGGATACCGAGATTCACTGAGGGGTGGAAACGCAGACCACCTTTGTAGGGTCCGATTGCGCTGTTGAACTCGACACGAAA
Source organism: uncultured Akkermansia sp. (assembly GCA_947632055.1). Classification (GTDB taxonomy): domain Bacteria; phylum Verrucomicrobiota; class Verrucomicrobiia; order Verrucomicrobiales; family Akkermansiaceae; genus Akkermansia. The sequence goes on along the minus strand of CANRNS010000037.1, from coordinate 3,303 downwards.
TCCCCGGTTGATATGGATGCGCCCGGCATCATCTGTCCACGGCACGCGGAAAATGATTGTGCGTTCGGGTTCCGTAATTCTCTCCAAAATGCAGTTCTCCTCGTATTTTTTCTTAGCGGAGAGAACCGGCTCAATCGTGGAGATGACTTCCTGCACAGCCTGCAAGAACTCAGGCTCATGCGAATTTTTGCTGCGCACTGCTTCCAGCACGCGTGTGGTGTATTCTGTCATAGTCGTAAAAGCCGGTCTGGGTTCCCACCGCGGGCACACCGTCCGCGGCGGTCAGACGGACGAAATTATACTCCGCTGCCCCCACATGAAAAGCCTTTTTTTCTTACAGCCTCGTTCCTCATTGTCCCTCTGTTTTGACATTAAGTCTCATCAGACGTCAGGATTTTTCGCTTTTCATCCAAAAGGCACGTGGTATAATGGGGCTGGTCATGCTGGAGAACAAACGCCGCACCACAGAGCGTCGGGCCGGGCGACGCGAATCCCCGTGGGGCAGTCTGCTCTCCCCTGTCAAGGAGGGGGAGCCGATGCATGACTACGGTTCCGATGAACTTGCACCCGAGCAGTTTCCTCCGCAGCAAGAAGATACGGAACGTGTGCTCGGACGGTTCAATGTGTGGTCGGTCTTGTCCACACTGTTGTTTTTGCTGTTTATCGGCAGTCTGGCCTACGTGGTGGTCCAGATGTGGAGACCGCAGGATCTGAGCGACATAGCAGGTTACCAGGATCGCGGCAACCCACGTGACCTGACCCTCGCCCTCAAGAATGCCGACGGCGCTGAAATCAGCTTCAGTGAAGGAGAAATCAACCGTTACCTGCGCGATACATGTCGCATGCGCCAAGGCGGCATCTTTTCCCTCATCGCGCATGAGCATGGTTTAGCCGTGCGCCTGCACGACGGGTATGCTGAGCTCATCATTGACCGCGTGATCAATGCTCAAATCCACCAAACTACCGCTGTGAACCTCAGCTTTGCGCGCGAGCACTTGCACGGTCGACCGCAGCTTCGCGTCGATCTGCGCGGCGGGGCTCCGTTGCTCAATTCGCTTCCTCACGGAGGAAAAATCGGGCAAGTGGGACTTCCTCAACGTTACATGGAAATGCTGCGTCCCGCCCTGCACTCGCTCAAGGAAAGCTATGCCGAATTCGTATCCTTAGTACAACAGCACGGCTACTACCCGGAATTCACACGCAGCCGCAACGGGGCGGAAGGGCGTGTGCGGCTCATTCCCGTTCGGGGGTCTTCCTACTGAAACATCCCATGTCCCACCAGAGCAACCAGCGTAACAGGGCGCACCTCGGACACTATTTATCGTACTGCATTTACAAGTTCATCTGTATCTTTATGAAGATGACAGATGTGCGTGTCGTGGCAATTCTGGGGCGCATTGCGGGCTACATCGTGTGGGCCTGCGCGGGGAAGAGGCGCCGCATTGTGGCGCGCAATTTACGTATTGTCATCGATCCTACACTCCGGGAGGATCAGCTCAGCTCGATGGTGCGGCGCAACATCGTACGCACAACGATGAACCTGGCATGCTCGATGAAAACCGGTCTCATGAAGGAGCGCGAATTCAAACGCTCAATCCACGTTGAAGGGGCTGATATTTTTGAACGCTGCGGCTCGAATGGACATACCGTTGTCTCGTGCATCCCGCATGCCGGTAACTGGGAAGCCCTGGCGCGCATTCGTCCGCTTTTTTCACGAGTGCCCCGTTTTGCATCCATGTATCGACGCCTTTCCAACCCCCTGCTGGAGGAGTTCATCTACAGCTCGCGCACGCGGTACGGCTGCGAAATGTACAGCAAGGAAGACGGGCTGCGCGAGATTCTCAAACTGGCGCACGGCGGCGGACTGCTGGGGATACTCAGTGATCAATTTACGGCAGAGGGCGTCTATCTGCCTTATTTTGGCAAAGTCACCGGTGTAACCCCGCTGCCCGCCATCGTCTACAAACGCTGCAAAGGCAAGGGCCATCTCTTCTCCGTTTTCACCCGCAATACCTCACTCGGCCACTGGGATACCGTCATGGACCGCGAAATCCATCTGCCGGAGGGCTGCGAAAGCCTGCCAGACATCACCATGCAAGTGAACCTCGCCCTTGAAAAATGCCAGAGCGAACACATCATGGACGGCTTTTGGATGCACCACCGCTGGAAAACCCCTCAACACAAAATTGCGCCGGAGATGGATGAGGACACGCAAGCTCTTGTACGGCGATACGCGCGCCTGCCGTTCCGCATGCTGGTCGTGAGTCCGAATCATGAACAAGAGGCAGAGACACTCGTCCCCATCGTGCGCACGTTGGCGACTTGCCGCCCCGATGCCCAGGTAACTGTCATTTGCCCCTCATGTCAGGAGATGCTCTGGCGTCGCGCAGAAGGAGTGCGTCATGTGGTTCGGACAGATACGGAGATCAGTGTGCGAAAGCAGTTGCAACAGGATGACATTTACAAAGATGGTCCCTTTGATGTGCTCTTCATGTTCGGCGGGGATAGGAGTTTATGGCGGCAACTGCAGCATCTCTTCCCACTCCTTACAGTCGGATGGGAGGGCCATCCGCTTTCCAGGCGCTTCCGCGTGCGCTACAAGCGATGCAACAAACAAGCTGAAAGCAGCAGCTCCCCTCACACGTCCGAAGATTACGCCGTCAATCTCATGGCATCCCACCAGATCAGCATCTGAAGATGGATTGGTGTGGCGAACCCACCATGAGCGCACATGAACAATCGTTGTTCTCCTGTGGTAGTTCTTTGCTTGCGCTAAAAAAACCGCCACAGGCAAAACCTGCAGCGGTTGAAAAACCGAATTGAGCAACGCGACCTCATCGACGAAGAGAAAGCCGCTCCAGCAGGCTGCTGTAGAGCTCCGGATTCGTGCGTTTGGCATAATCCAGGAGCTTGCGCCGCCGAGCCACCATCATCAGCAAACCACGCCGCGATGCGTGGTCATGCTTATGCTCGGTCAGGTGCTCAGTGAGGTGGGCTATGCGCTTCGTCAACACGGCTACTTGGAAACCGGTAGAGCCGGTGTCCTTCTCGTCCGTCTTGAAGTCGTTGATATTGATTTCGCTCATAATACAGGTACTTGTTCCAGGGTTGATTTTTCGTGGCTGCGGCAAATCGACCTTACAAGGTGGGGAGATTATACTACGGCGAGGCATTCATGCAAGCATAATTTTTCATCGCGACGCGATTTTTTCCACACGCCGCATCATCGCATTGCCTCAAAAATAAAGTCACCGAAGGGTCGCCAAAAACGAGCAAAGAGAATTTCCTGAATGCTTGATGCCT
>CANRNS010000036.1 GCA_947632055.1 uncultured Akkermansia sp. | reverse complement strand
AGGCATCAAGCATTCAGGAAATTCTCTTTTCCCGTTTTTGGCGACCCTTCGGTGACTTTATTTTTGAGGCAATGCGCAATCCACAGCGAGCAAACGCGATGTTGTTTGGCATTGCAAGGGAGGGCAGAATATGGTAGAATGCGCTGTCGTGGCGGAAGATATCGTATACATCGTGGCAGCCTATCTCATTGGGTCAATTCCTTTTGGGTATCTTGCTGGCAAACTCCACGGCATTGATTTGCGCGAGCATGGCTCGCATAACATAGGGGCGACAAATGCCATGCGTGTGCTCGGACGCAAATGGGGAATGGTTGTTTTTGCTCTGGACTTTCTGAAAGGCTACCTGCCGGTGCTGGCTATCATGGCGATGCAGGGACGGGGAGTAGCGGATTACAGTGTGGGACAAACGGCGCAGCTGCTGGGAGTCATCGTGGCATTGACGCTCGGGCACACGTTCACCTGTTTTCTTCATTTTCGCGGTGGCAAGGGGGTGGCCACCATGGCGGGTTGCCTTGTGAGCGCATTTCCAATGATAGCGGGCTGGGCCGTATGCGCATGGGTTTTCATGATGATAATGACGCGTTATGTATCGCTCTCCAGCATCGTGGCGGGAGGGGTGATGGTGCTTGCATCCCTCTTGAACTTCGGACAGGCGGACGGCGTATGCAAACCCGCGGAATGGATGATACCGGGGGTCCTTTTCCTCATCCTGCTGCTCATTGTCTATCGTCACCGCGAGAACTTACGCCGCATCGCAGAAGGCACCGAACCTAAGGCTTTCTCCAAAAAAAATTAACATGCACGCTCCATTCAAAAAAACGGCCATTATCGGAGGCGGCGCCTGGGGCACGGCCCTGACCCTCACTGCCTCCTACGAACCAGGTGATGTCGTCCTTTGGACCTATCGGGAAGAAGAAGCAGCCATCATCCGCGAAACTCGCTTGAGTCTATGTCGCGTAACGGGAGCTAAACCTCTCCCGCCGCATGTGCGAGTGACAAGTCAATGGGAAGATGTGGCAGGAGCCGATTTGGTAATTGTCGTGGTGCCCAGTGTGGTCATGCGCAGCGTAGCGCAAAGTTTGGCAAAGGTGAAGTTGGCGGAAAATGCAGTGATTGTGAGCTGTACCAAAGGCATTGAAAAGGACAGCTGCTTGCTCATGAGCCAAATACTGAGCACCGCCCTGCCCCAACCGGTCGGCGTACTCTCCGGACCAAATCATGCCGAAGATATCGTGCTGGAGCTGCCGAGCCTCACTCTGGTCGGCTTCGAGGACATCGAACTGGCTACAGCTGTTCAACGGCGCATGAGCACCCCCTTCTTACGTATCTACACCAGCACCGATATTGTGAGTATGCAATTAGGCGGCGCTGTAAAAAACGTTTTTGCTTTGGCGAGTGGGATATGCGCTGGCCTTGGACTAGGTGATAACGCACGTGCCGCTCTGGCCACTCGAGGCTTAGCGGAAATGACCCGCCTGGGTATGGCTCACGGCGGAAGTATGGAAACCTTCATGGGACTCTCCGGCATGGGTGATTTAGTAGTCACTTGCTATTCAGAGCATAGCCGTAACCTGACTGCCGGCAGACTCATTGCCAAAGGAGTGCCGGTTTCCGAATGCCAACAGCGCATCGGTCAGGTGGTAGAGGGTATCCCCAACACACTCTCCACGTACCAGCTCGCGCATCGACTTGGCGTGCGTACGCCCATTACCGACGCCATGTATGAGATACTTTACGAGGGTAAGTCAGCCCAACTTGCCCTGCATGAGCTCATGGCGCGCGATCTGCGCGAAGAAAAACCCACCGAATAAAGGTATCTCATCCCATGACTTCTCCTGTCGCTCCTGATTCCACGCCCGAAGTTGCTTCCCCCTTATGGCTGGCCGAGGTATGGCAAGAGCATCGCGAACGCATCACGCGTCTGCTAGCGGCGCGGATGCCGGAGAGTTTGCAACGCCGTATGGGGGTGGAGGACTTGGCGCAAGAAACTTATTTGGCCTGCGGACGCCGTCTGGAGTTTCTCCAAGAACCAGGAGAATTGCCCGTCTACATCAAGATGCGCCGTATCGCTCTGCAAACATTGGCCGATATGGAACGCAAACACCTCGCAGCCGGTAAACGAGATGCCATGAAAGAGGTGGATCTGACCCCGGTCGACCCTGACCGCAGCGATTATACCGACGCGTGGGCGCAATTTGCCGATACAATATCCAGCCCGAGATCACACATGGAACGCATGGAACGCCAGGCCTCTACGAGGCGTATTCTACAAAAACTTCCGAAAATCGATCGCGAAATTCTTGAACTGCGCCATTTTGAGGAGCTGAGCAATGCAGAGTGCGCCGCCGTGCTGCAAGTGACTCAAAAGACGGCAAGTATCCGCTATGTCCGCGCTCTAAAACGCTTCCGCGATATGGTGCTCGCACAGGAAGAACGCCTGTAGCCATCCCTGTTTGTCATTCTCGCCCAGCCACGACGCTATGGACCCTACCTCTCCCGGCAAAGAAGAAGAAGTTGCCCGGCTTATTGAGCTTTTTCTCGATCAATTGCGCAAAGGAGAAGCCCCCACTCCTCAATCTTTCGCCGAAGCGCACCCGGAATTCGCGCACGAACTTGCCGAGCTTTTGCCTCCCCTCGTGCAAATGGAAGATCTCGGGCAATCCAGTGCAACCTCAATCCGGCATACTTTCAATTTTCCCGATGTGCTAGGTGATTACCGCCTGGGTGAAAAATTGGGCAGCGGCGGCATGGGTACCGTTTTCCGCGCAACTCAGCAAAGTCTCCAACGCGAAGTCGCCGTCAAGATTCTCTCCCCCTCGTGGAACTCTGATGTCCGACATAGCGAAGCCTTTGAAAATGAATCCAAGCTAATCGCTGGTTTACGTCACACCAACATCGTAGAGGTTTATGGTGCTGGCAAAGAAGGTCCCTGGCGCTACTACGTGATGAGTCTTGTGCTTGGCCGTGGTCTGCGCGCGGGCAATTTGAGACGCGCTTTCCCGGGTCTCCCCTACGAACAAGCCGTAGCTCGCGTTGGACTCCAGGCGGCAGAAGCCCTCGCCTTTGCGCATGAACACGGCGTACTACACCGCGATGTGAAACCGGGCAACTTGCTGCTGGATGATGATGGCGTCGTGCATGTGAGTGATTTTGGTCTGGCGACCGTACTCAACGCCGGGGAGGAGGCGCCGCTCGTCACGCAGACGCACGATGGCACGCTGCGCTACATGCCGCCAGAACGATTGCTGCGAGGAGAAAACTCGTTTGCTGGCGACCAATATAGTCTGGGGCTGACGCTCTACGAGCTCATGACCCGTAAGCCTGTGTTGCGAGAAACGGAACCCGGGAAGCTCGTGCACAAAATCTGCTCTGATCCTTTGCCTCCTCTCAAACACGCTGGAGAACTCGGCGCCATCATCAATAAGAGCATCGCATTCCACCCCAAAGACCGCTATGCAACCATGGCGGATATGGCGGCCGATTTACGTCGCTTCCTGAATGGGGAGCCCGTGGTGGCTCGTCCTGCCGGGTATTTGCGCCGCTACATCATGTGGCTTCGCCGCAAGCCGGCCATCGCGATTTGGAGCCATGCTGCAGCGTTGCTGCTCGTGCTTCTGTTTGCGACTATGATTGCAAGTTACGTACGCGTACGCGCTTCGTGGCGCAGCGAGAGTGAGCAGCGCATGCTCGCAGAACGCAATGCGCAAATTGCAGATGCTTCTCTGCAACGCATTTTTACCGGCATGGTGGGTAAGGGAGGAGCAGATGAGGGGTTTTTGCCGCCCTCGCGAGCGGACGCTCGCCTCATTCAAGATCTCATGCCTTATTACGAGCAAATTGTAGCCGGAGCTCAAAGTGGGTCAGAGAAAATGGCTGAGGCTTGTCTCACCCTCGCGTCTATTGCTCTCCAAACTGGCGATTACTCTACCGCTGAAACCTATTACCAACGCGCCATAGCTCAGTTGCCTGCCCATTCAGCTCGCCGCTTGTCCGCCTGCAATGGTTTGGCTTCCGCCCTTTACGCTCAAGAACGGCAGGATGGCTCCCACCCACGCCGCCAAGAGGCCAATGATATGCTGCTGCATCTCGTCGATGACCAACGTGCAACAGCAGATGACAAACAGCGATTGGAATTGGTACGCAGCCTCATGCTCGTTGCTCTGCATAGCGCCCCGTGCTCTTGCGGAGAAAGGGCAGACTGCTCGCACCCACAGCCGGGACGGGGGGTGTTGCTGACGCGGGCTGCTCAGCTTCTTGCCGACGTATTACAAAAAATGCCGGATGACAAAAGAGCGCAGTTGCTCCGAGTGGAGTTGCTCTCGCTTGCGCGCACCAACGAACTGCGCCTTGTGCTTGCGCCGAATGGGGAGCAAGCACTTTCTCTGCTGGAGGATATGTTAAAGGCTGAGCCGGACTCCGAGGAGCTTCGCCGTCTCTACTTGCGAATGTCAGCTCGTCAGACTCCTCCAGGCAGACATTCCGCCGACTTGGCGCGCGCGCTTGAGTACGCCCAAGACCTGCTGGCGGCCAACCCCGGGGATAGTGAGTTGATTTTGCTGTACTTCGCGGTTCGTGATCGTTACACGCGTGCCTTGCGCAGGGCAGGACACAGCGCAGAGGCAAGTAAGGAAGGCGAACGCACGTTGGGTGTGTTGAGTTTTTTGACAGCTCGCTCCGATTTTTCCCAAAAAACACGCGAGCGTCTGATTATGCTTGTGGCCAGGCACCCTGCCAACGAGGAAGACCGCGCGCGGCGCGAAGAAGAGCTGCGCACCCTCCTGCGCGATTACGATGGTCGCCGCATTCAGAATTTGAGGAGACGTATGCAGCGTATGCGTCGCGAAATGCAAAAAATGCGAGGAGTTGTAACGCCTCAACTAGGAGAGCCCATCTCACCGCATGCTTAATTTGTGTCAATCTACTTAAGCGCCATTTCCGCCAGCTTCAGCAAATCTCCGTGAGGCTCGTAGAGGAGAGGTATGTCAGCTTCGGGAAAACTCATTTCGATCAATTCTATTCTTGCATCGTCACGGAGATATCTCGTCACGCACTGCCCATTGTTGGTAACCGTAATCTCATGCGCGGGAGCCTCTTCTCCATTGCTCAAAAAAGCGGTCCAGCGCGGCATGTAATAATAACGCATCAGCTCTGATAATTCGCGGTGCGCATAGTCGTTGAGCACAGTCACACGCGAAGCCCACGTTGTGATGAGTCGACGCAGGTTGCGGGTCATTTCTCCACTGACACCTGCTTCGCGTTTGGCCGCGCCTCTCAAGTACCGCCCAAGTAAAAAACTTTCGTGTGTGGCCAGTATATCCGCCGTGAGTGTGAAGAGTTCTAAAAATTCGTCTCTCTTAGCGGCGTATTTTTTTGCATCACCTGCCACAGCCTTGCATTGTGGTAAAATGACACGCGCCTTATCCGCGAGTACCTGGCGGCATACATCCGCCAAATCGTAGCGAAATCCGCTGCTCTGCATCAACCTTTTATCTGCCTTTGCGGCGCCCAGCATGAGTCTCCCTGCACGGCGCACATCCTCCGGGTCGTAAAAGACGCGTGGGTCGCTCCATGTAGATACCTTATTGACATCCCACCCAGGCCGAGCGCAAAGTATGTTTTCCGGTCCACCTTCGCGCAAGCCATCCGGAGAATACACGCTGTCGGCCAGCAATTTGAGGGATTCCACAAGTTCAGGGGCATTGCTGCCATAGCGTGAGAGCGCAGTTCTCCTTAAAAAATCGTCTCGATTGATCACGCTGCGGTTATTGATGCGCTCAAAAAAAAGCTCGTAATAGAGCGGGTTTGTTTCTATGCCCTCAGAGAGCAGGCCGAACCCCGATGCTCCGTCGGCATTGCCAGCTGCCTTTTCTAAGATACCAAATCCTCCAAAAAGCCCATGATTCCCGCCAAAATTAGCCAACTCACACCACACATAGGAGCGTCCGTGATAGTGGTGTGAAAGTTTCTGGTCGGCTGATAAGTTTTTCTCCAGTGCGAGGATAACTGTATGCTTGGGATCAGTACCGCGCAAAAGTTCTGGTTTGGGATTGTCGGCCCACGCCTGCAAAAACCAAATTGAACCCGGGGCAGCGTCTTGCATGGCCTTCTGCACAGATCGGGCGTACTGTTCCAAACTGCCAGCTGGAGGGCAGCCACCCTCATGAAAAAGGTCGCCGACAAAGGCAGTGGGAGTCATTCCATATACTTTCCGGACATTGCGGTACCATGCTTCTGCCACTTTAGGAAACGCAGGAGAATCGGGCCGCAACATTGCCGGGCGCACGTATCCTCCCACCCATTGTCCCTGGGGCAGAATATCCTGCCTCCCTTTAAAGCAATCATGCGGGATATGCCCCACATACCCCTGTAAAACAGGCTCCATCCCCAGGTCGAGCATGCGACTCACAAGACTGCGTCCCAACTCAGCTTCGCTCTCTACAAGCTCGGCAGATACCGGTCCTCCTTCGCCTTCCAAATTTCCCATATTCCACCATGCCGAGTAACATGGGTTGGCAAGAAAGCCTTGAGCGAAATCCCCTGCCCCTATATCTGCAAGAAAGCCCTGCCATACTTTCTCAAGTCCCGCTGTCACCAGAACGTAGCGAAACCCATTAAGAGCCAAACGGTCAATCTCTTTCAACCAACGCTCCTTGCTCCAGTGCGCTCCGGTGTAACTAAGCGTACAATAATTAAAGGCAAAGTTCATTGGCAGAGTAGCTGGTACCTGCACAGATTCCCTCGGCACCACAAAGTGTGCAGCCGTGCGATTATCCCCGTTCCACGAGAGATGCACATGGGCCAAATTGCGCAAGTAATAACCGTAGGCTCGCGCGCACTCGCGCACACTTGCTGCCGTGATTTGAATCCCCCTGTCTCCCCATGCCGAAATAACCGGCACCGGCCTTGCCTGATCCAAAGCAAATCTTATCCGTCCCGCATACTCTGGGGTAGTGCGGCTCACTAAATTTTCTAACGCACCCCCTGCTCCTGCCGTTTCAGTATGCGCGGAGTTCCGCTCGGATAAGGCCGACGCGAACCCCGTCAGCAGCCCTGCCATAGACAGAGCGAATGCCCCGGTTATACCCATCCATACGCAGAGCAACCTGCCTGCTTTCATAAGGAAGAGAAAAGGGAATGTTATTTCCACGAACGCACGTTCGAAATATTATCCTCGTTGTCTTTGAGATTGTTGCGACCATTCCCCTTACCGTCTGGTCCAAGGGTATAAATATCGAAATCTGGGTTGACGCCCTTGCCGGTTTCACCCTTGTCATTCGTCAACTCATAACCCTGGCGGTAACGGTACGCATTGCCCCATGGATCCACGATGACGTAGACCTTCTTGGAGGACTTGCTGTTGGGTACTCGCACTCTCTTCTTAATTGCCGGGATGCCATCAACAACCTCCCGCATTTGCTTTGAGTTTTTCAGTGGGACGATTGATTCGCAATACGGCGTACGAGTCTCATTTGTCTTCTTATCGACATCCGGTTTTCCATTTCCATCCTCATCGCAGTACAAGGCCCTGTACAACACGTGCGAACTCCATTCATCTCCATGCCCCTCGGGCACAACATCCCCATAATCCACACGATAACCATTCATTCCTGCTTCCATCTGCGCCACCTGGAGTTCGGCCGTCTTAGTCGTTTGGCGGTTGTTGACCAAACCGGAAGCGACCCACCCCATCGTGCCCAGAATGGCCAAAATCGCGATCACCATGAAGATTTCAATGAGAGTGAATCCTCCGGCATGCTTTCCGCTCGCATTCATGACGCTTCTCTTTACACATTTTTGATGACTTCCATCATCGGCAGGAACATAGCAAGCACGATGCTGCCCACCACCACAGCCAGACACACAATCATGATGGGTTCAAGCATGGCAGTGAGCGCCGTTACGGAGTTGTCCACCTCCTCGTCGTAAACCTCAGCTATGCGCATCAACATGTCTGGCAGTCGCCCGGTCTCCTCACCCACATCCACCATGGATATGACCATCGGTGGGAACACCGGGCTTGCCTGCATCGGGGTCACAATGGACTCACCCTCGCGCACGGCATCGTGTATCTTGGTGACAGAATCGGCAACGATGACATTGCCTGACGTGTCGCGGGTGATGTTGAGCGCTTGCAGGATAGGCACGCCGGATGAAACAAGCGTGCCAAAGGTACGCGAAAAACGAGCTACGGCATTCACTTGATTGAGGTGGCCTAACTTGGGCAATTTGAGCATCATGGCATCCACGATGCGGCCACCCTTCGGCGTGCGCCGCCACATCGTGACAAACACGATGAACGCAAAGACAAGAAACAAGCCTACCGCCGCGTTGGGAACGTAAGGAATGAGTGAGTCGGCCATGCAGTTGTCCGAGAAATCGAACACAAACTGTGAAAATGCCGGAAGCTCCATGTTCTGCCCTTCAAACATCTCCTTGAACTTGGGCACAATAACCAGCATGAGGAAAGTCAAAATTCCCACCGCGATCACCATAATGATCATCGGATAAATCATGGCTGATACAACTTTGCCACGCAGCTTACCGGCCTTCTCCTCGTACTCAGCCAAGCGCTTAAGTACCACCTCCAGCACGCCGCCTACCTCACCGGCCTTGACCATGTTGACGAACAAACGGCTGAAGAGTTTGGGGTATGAGGATAGAGCATCGGAAAAAGTCGAGCCGCCCTGCACCGCATCCCCAAGAGCCCTCAATGTAGCGCGTAAGTTGGCATTGGGTTCTTGTTTGTGAAGTACCTGCAAACTTTGCAGCAAGGGCAGTCCAGCATCGATCAATGTCGCCAGCTGGCGCGTAAAGATCATGAGTTCCCTACGCTTGATGCTGCCGCCGGCCTTGCCCTTGGCGTTTTGCCCCTGCTTTTTAGAGGAGACTTTTTTCTTATCCTGATCGGACTTAGAGCCCGAACTCTTGGAGATTGCGCCAGCTTCCTCGCATTCGCGCACCAAAAGGCCTTGCGCTCGCACCATCTCCATGGCTGCTATTTTATTATTTGCTTCCACAATTCCGGTGCTTTCCGCGCCGTTTTGATCAAGAGCTATGTATTGAAACTTCGGCATAAGATGTAGAGTGGGTGGTAAAAAGTCCTTGAGTGGTTATTATCAGGTGTATCGCAACACTTCTTCTATCGTTGTGTGTCCGTCAAAGATATTTTGGATTCCATCCTCGCGCAGCGTGTGCATCCCCAGCTCAATGGCCTTTTGTTTCAGGGTGACAGATGGCACATTTTGAGTGATGAGTTCGCGGATGGGCTCTGATGCATGCAGAAGCTCGTGGATTCCCTTGCGTCCTCTGTAGCCCGTGTTGCCGCATTTATCACACCGCTCACCAGTGAAAAACTGCTGCTGAGCAAGCAAGGTCGGATTAATTCCAAGTTGGTTGAGCAGGCTGCGCGATGGAGTGTAAGGTATCTTGCAATATGGGCAAATGGTGCGTACCAAACGCTGCGCCAGCACGCCCAACAATGTAGCAGCCAGCAGGAACGGCTGCACTCCCATGTCAATAAAACGTGTCACCGCTCCGGCAGCATCATTCGTATGCAAAGTGGAAAGCACCAAATGTCCCGTGAGCGCCGCCTGAATGGCAATTTGAGCCGTGTCCTGGTCGCGTATCTCACCCACCAGAATACGATCCGGATCCTGACGTAAAAACGCGCGCAACACCCGCGGAAAGGTCACCCCGATTCCCTCATTGATCGGCACCTGCACAATGCCGTCAATATCGTATTCTACAGGATCCTCTGCTGTCAGTATTTTCGTATCTTCCGTATTAATTTCGCGAAGTGCGGCGTACAAGGTTGTCGTCTTGCCGGAGCCGGTGGGCCCGGTCACTACAAAGATGCCATTGGGCATGTTCACCGTGTCCAGGATGTACTCATGGATAGCCGGGGAGAGATTCAAATTATTCAAATCAAGACTCACATTATTACGATCCAGCACACGCATCACCACAGATTCGCCATGTTGGGTGGGCAGAGAGTTCACACGCATATCCACGCTGTTCTCGCCCACGCGCATCATGATGCGTCCATCCTGCGGTACTCGATGCTCCGCAATATTCATTCCTGCCATCACCTTCACGCGCGAGATGATGGGGGCAGCCAAGTGGATCGGCGGTGGCGCCATTTCGTAAAGCGCGCCATCAACTCGGTAACGTATCTTGAATTCGTGCTCAAAGGGCTCCAGGTGAATATCGGAGGCCTTTTCCTTGATCGCCTGGGTAATGACCAAATTCACGAAGCGAACAATCGGTACAGAATTAGCTTCCTCCGAACCATCCAAACTGCTCACGCTCATGTTCTCAAGGTCATTCATGAGATCGCCCATGGCAGCTTCTGCCCCGCCGTAGTACTCCGTGATGCGCGCGCGCACTTCATAATCGGCAGCCACATACAAGTAAATATCCTTGCCAATGGCGATGCGCAGATCATCCACCGTCTGCGGGTTCAACGGATCCTCCAAACAAACGTAAAGTCCTTCTCCCTCACGGTACTCGATGGGCAAAGCTCCGTGCAATCTTGCCTGTGCCGCAGGGATCATGTCAAGCACCTGGCGGGATGGCTCAAACCCCTCCAATGAAATGTACTGGGCCCCTACCTCGGTAGCAATGACATTCCAAAAATCCTCCGGAGCAGAAATGACGCCAAAGTCCAGCAAGGTTTCCCACAGTTCCTTGCCGCTATTCGACATCTCTTCCGCAACGTCCTTGGACAACATGCGATCGATGAGACCTGCGTTGATAAAAACCTCAAGTGCCAGTTGGGTATCCATATGAATGAAAGAGTGCTAGAAATGAGTGAGGTCAACTTGCATCGCCGGTAGTCACATGAATGACTTCATCTGCCGAGGTAAGCCCGGCCAGCACCTTGCGGATTCCATCCTCACGAAGCGTGCGCATTCCAAGCTCGCGAGCGCGCATGCGCAGCTGGGATGAGGAGAGGTTAGAATTGATAAGCTCGCGCACATCATCGGATACTTGGAAAATCTCAAAAATACCCATGCGTCCCTTCATCCCCTTGCCTCGGCAACTCTCACACCCTCCAGGGCGGGGAACCTTTACAATGCGTTCCATTTCAATACCTAACAACTGCGATTGTTTCGACGTGAGACTCCCATCCATCTTGCAATCCTCGCACAGACAGCGGCATAAACGCTGCGCCATAATGGCGCGCACAGCAGACGCAATGAGGAAACGATCCACCCCCATGTCGGCCAATCGAGCCACCGAGGAGGGAGCATCATTCGTGTGCAGGGTGGAGAGCACCAAGTGACCGGTCATGGCGGCTTGGATGGCGATGCCTGCTGTTTCCCCATCGCGAATCTCACCGATCATGATGATATTGGGGGCTTGGCGCAGCATGGCGCGCAGGGCGGCAGCAAAGGTCATACCGATGTCGGAGCGTATCATCACCTGGTTGATACCGGGCATCTCGTATTCCACCGGATCCTCAGCAGTGATGATTTTTTTGTCCGGTCGGTTCAAGTGATTCAAACAAGCATATAGTGTGGTTGTTTTGCCAGAACCGGTGGGACCAGTCACCAAAATGACGCCATCCGGCAGGGTAACAAGTCGATCAAAGGTCGCTTCGTCATCCGAGAGGAAGCCCAACTGAGGCAACCCGAGCTGCAAAGCCGACTTGTCCAATATACGCATCACCACAGATTCACCGTGGTTGGAAGGCACTGTGCTCACGCGCAGGTCAATGTGCGCCCCATCCTTCAAACTCATTTCAATGCGTCCATCTTGAGGAACGCGTTTCTCAGCAATGCTCATGGTCGAACTCATCACCTTGATACGCGCTACAATGGAGCCAAGAAGCTTCTTGGGGTGATTCGCTACCTCAACTAACTTCCCGTCTACTCGGTACCGAAAACGTACACGATCCTCCATCGGCTCAATGTGAATATCTGAAGCTCGCATCTTGTGCGCCTCATTGAACATGTTATCAATAAGTTCAATGATAGGAGCCTCTTCGTTTTCTCCGGCCTCCTTTTTCTCCGGGTAATACTTGGCAAGCGCCTTCTGCAGGGTGTCCTCTGCTGCCACGAAGAAACTCACATCGCGCCCCAATATCTGCTGCAAGCTGTCCATGGTTTCCATGGCAAAGGGATCAGCAATGGCTACTTGGAGCGAGTATCCGTCATCCCCTATGGGCAAAAAGTTCAATCGACGTGCTACCTCAGGCTGTGCCAACGCCAGTATCGACGCATCCACTTCAAAGGCGTTCAGATCTACGAACTCAAGTCCAGAGCTTGCAGCCGCAACTTGCGCTATGTAATCGCGCGTCAACAGATTCTGACTCACCAAACGCTCCAGCACACTATCCGTGAGGTCAATCTGCGCACGAGTATTTTCCACTGTCTCGGTGTCTATGACGCCGTTTTCTACCAAGAGTTCCAGCAGGTATTGTTCGTTCGAGTACACGGGAGATTGAAAGTAGAAAAGAACTCACGAGCCGGAACAGCGCACCCGCCTTCCGCGTGCCTCATACTCTACACCAAATCGTGCGCAGAGTCAACCATGCAATTTGAATAACTCATCTCAATTTGTAAAAAAAATAAAAAATTGTCAGAGGGAGAACTCCGAGATTGCCAAACCGTTTTTCAAGAGCTATAATGGGAGGCACAGTTTTACAACGACCATGGCAGTTCCCCTCAAGAAACCCGCTGTTTCGGCTATTCCCGCACGTCGCTTGTTAAATACGGGCTCCGCTCCCCAAAGGACAGTTCGTCTGAAGGGTTCCAATGGACAGATTATCGTGCCCAAGCCACGGACGCCGGGTGCTCCGACTCCTGCTCCGACTCAAACCGAAGAAGAAGTCGCCCGCGTTGCTGCCGAGGAAGAGACACGCCGCCAGGCCGAAGAAGAAGCCGCCCGCGCCACTGCTGAGGAAGAGGCACGCCGCCAGGCCGAAGAAGAAGCCGCCCGCGCTGCTGCCGAGGAAGAGGCACGCCGCCAGGCCGAAGAAGAAGCCGCCCGCGCCGCCGCTGAGGAAGAGGCACGCCGCCAGGCCGAAGAAGAAGCCGCCCGCGCTGCTGCCGAGGAAGAGGCACGCCGCCAGGCCGAAGAAGAAGCCGCCCGCGCCGCTGCCGAGGAAGAGGTACGCCGCCAGGCCGAGGGAGAAACCCACGCTGCAGCAAAGGAGGAAACAGCCGACGTTGCTGCGACCAGTGAATCCCCTGCGGCAACTGCACTGAAACCGAACAAACCCGTTCTCAAGGTGAAGTCGCCCGTACTCAAGGCAGGTGGTCTCAAGCCATCCTCCGCCCGTCCTGCGTCTCCTCCAGCCTCTCAATCCAAGCCTGCTCCTGAGTCGACGTCAACCTTGAAAAAAGCCGGTGCGCCTGGGGCCACAACCGCGCGCGCTCACACTGCCGTAACTGCCCGCGCTCACACTGCCGCGAGCCCTGCTGCAACCCCGACAGACGCTACCGCTGCGCAACCCGGCTCAACGATGCATGAAGTGGATGCCATGTATGTGGAAAAATTGCGCAGCGCCGCCGAAAGGAAGCCTATATGGAAAGCGAAGCTGTTTTGGATTATCATCACGGCATTTGTTGTGGTTTGTGGCGTGTGCGGATGGAGCGTGTTGCAGCACAACGCAAAGCTTGATGCCAAGCGAGCCAGAAATGCGAGAATCATGAAAGTTCTCAATCGGGCGAAAGAGATCAACAAACACACCATCGAGACTCTGGCTGATGCTAAGGCGAAGAATGTCGATGTGCATTGCAGCAAGAAAGAAGCCGGTTTCCTGATGGACGTCGTTGTTAATCCTGAAATGACGGACGAAGATGGAAAACCGCTCTTCGGCAACCATCCCGAGGGGGTTGCACAACTCGCATGCATGCTGCTCAGCATCGCCTCAGAATCTGATCCCGACATCGCCCAGCTCGTCTTTGATCGTCTGGCAAAAGAGGCTTCCAAAATTCAGCCCGCTACCTACCGCTGGCTTGTGCAACGTCTCGCCGTAGCTGACATTAAAGATGTCAATGACAGGCTGCGTAAGCTCGCAGAATCGGTGAGCAAAAAATCCACCAAAAAGTTCGCGAAACGTGATGAGATCCTTTCCTACATCTGGGAGAGCATGGGACTGCGCGTCACGGAAAATGATATCCCGATGATTACCGATTTGTTGCGTAAGCCGGGACTTGCCAACATGCTCGTCAACACGCTTTCCCACTGCCTGGACAACATCATCGAGCTGATGGACGATGTTGAGAAAAAGAAACAGCTCGGCGACCAAATTTTTGAGATGGTACCGGAAGATAAGCGCGCCAATCTCATGATGACGTTTGCCAAATCGTGCTCTCCCAAGGCGCTTACCTACTATAAGCAACGTGCCGCCGAACCGGCAAATTGGCGCTCCATCTCCCCGTTCTTTTCCAATTATGGACAAGACGACATCATTGATTACCTGCGCAACGAACTGCTCCCGCTTGCAGGTAGTAATGAACGCGAAAAGAAAACCGTCCAGCACATGATCAACGGCGTTATCTGCCAAAATCGCGATCGTTCTCCCGAGCAAGCTCATAAGCTCATCAAACTGATCTATGATAAAATTGATGAGGACACATCTGCTTGGTCGGAGATCATCGAGAAGACCGACCCCGATGCTGGTACTTTTGTGGGTAAGGACTCGCCCGAATATGCCAAGCTTATGGAAAAACGCAAGGCTCTTGAGCAATGCCGAGTTCAAAAAATCGACCTCATCAAATTGCTCTCCGGCATGTATGATTGGCCTTGGGTGGTTCAATACCTCGAACGCTTTTCCAAGGAAAGCGATCATCTCATCGCTTCCGAAGCCCAGCGTGCCCTCGAGCGCACCCGAGCCTCCCGTAAAGAAATGGACCGCGTGCGCTCCAATTACAAGCATCGCACCAAGTAGTTCGTAAATGACCTGCTCCTCTCCGCCGAGAGGCGGCCCTTTCATGCGGTCGCTCCCGAGCAGTAGCAAATGCGCAGAGGAATGGAGGCAAATCCCATTGCGCGCCAATCGTCCATGAAAGCACAGAAAATGCGCCACGTGGACAAATCCGGCGTAGAGATGCAACCCTCTGATCCGTAACGCTCTGCAGCGTGCAGCATCAAAAAAGTGCGGCCTGTGCCAGGCGGATCCGGTACGCGGAAACCGCGCAACCTGCCGGTGCGCTCAGTGCCAAGCATGGTGCTTCCAATATCAGGAAAACAGGTATCGGGAAAATCGGAGGGATTGTATGCGCCCCATGTTGTATCTGCCGGAAAAAGTCCGGCGCGGGCGAAGGGACTGTTTGCACTCATCCAACCGCCAGTTTGAACGGGCATTTCGAGTAAAAGACGATGCAGACCTGAGGAACGCAAACGCAGGACGCCGAGTCGCACGCAACCGGAGGCGCACAGGGAGTTGCGCTGCTCCTCGCATCGCACCTGCTCGGCGCCCACAGCGTAGAAAATGACCTCTACATGTGGAAAAGCGCTTTGCATCTGGGGCGAAGAAGATGTTGTCGGCATCGATGTCGGTGGCACGAATTTATTGCAAGGCTTTAAGACGGCGCGCGGTGAGCAACGTTGGCGAGAGCGATTTACGCAGCGCATTCACCAACTCGATATCTGCCTGGGCGGCCGCAACGCTTCGCCCAATTTGTTCAGATTGCTCGAAGCTGTCAAGTTCAGCGAACAAACAAGATTCCAAGGCGGCAATGCGGCTCGATACAAAACGATCCAGCGCTTCGCTTACCTTCTTTTTCCACGCCTCCAAACGAGCAGCTATGTTTTCTCGCCCAATGCGACGCCATTCAGGGACAGTTTTATTATAGCTGCAAGAACGGTTGATCATGCCCAGGAAGGTGGTCTCTTTCAACGCTCCCATGGGAATGGGACTGCAATCTAACGGCACGTGTTCCCATGCGTTGAGGATAGCCTTCACGTAATCTTTCTCAATGTCTGCAGCCGGACGGCGTTTGAGGATGTCTGCACATTGGGCAATTTTCTCCTTTTCAAGCTCAGTAAGTTCACATATTTTGGCCGGTGAAAGCACGTGCGTTTCTTGTTCATCGGCCAGATCGCCGAGATCGTTTTCAGCTTTAGTACGGATTCGGTTGAGCTGCTGGGCGAGCATATCATGTGTCATCCAATCCGGCGGGAAATAGCCATCCGCCGCTAGATCGAGAATGGCATCCAAGCGAGCATTGAGGGTCTGTCGCGCTTGGTCTGCCAAGTAACCGCAGCGCAAACGCCCATCATGCAGGTTACTGCTTTCGATGGATTCGCGAAGGCGAGCAGCGTCCATAAGATTGTGAATCGATGCCTGAATTTCATGCACGTGCGAGATGTGAGTGCGGCTTTGTGCGGCAAACTCCTTAAGACGAAGGTCCAGCCCCTCCAGAGTTTTCAGCAGGTAATCCGCCGAGTTGCGCCGCAGCGTCACTTCCGGGTGACTCAGATCAGCCAGCACCTCCTTCTCGAGTGTGTCAAGATTGGAATCACGGCGCGATGGCACGTCCACCGAATCGGTAGGAAGCTCATCAGAATTGTGACGCGAATCAAGCTGCCACCAGGCAAGACCAGCGTTAACCCACGAACCGGGGATGACTTTATGGATGAAGTCGCCGAGCTGTTTCTGAGTCGTGACTTGCTGGATTTGCTGCTGTTCTTCCTGATCGGCAGGTGAGAGCCAAAACTGGGCCTCAATGCGATTTTGCACCACACGAATGGGACGCTGTGAGCGTTCCATAGCGGCGCGCAGATAGTCGCGCGTATCCGGTGTGAGCGCGGCAAAAGAACTTTGCACCAACAAGAAGTAGTCTGCATTTTCATTCATCCACTCATGCAATTCCTCGTCATGCCAGTTGGAGGTGAGACCATCCATGCCAGGCATGTCGATGATACCGATGCCAGCTTTGAGAAGGCTGGCATTTGGTTCGACCAAGAATATAGCGGCACAGCCAGCGCTGGTGCGTCCCTGTGCCCAAGCATCGAGATTCGCCTGGGTGATGTCGCGGCGATCCACAGAGATTTTTTCGTGGAACTCGGGCGGAGCAATATGACGCAAGTAGTCGATGACGAGCTCAAAAAGCTCCTGCTCGCTGAGAGAATCTGCTGCCAGCGGAGAGAAGAGTTCCATGCGCTCGGTTCCATCATCGCTCGCCAGGATGATCATGGGAAGGCGCGTAGTTTCCAACCCCAATTTAGTAGCGCAAAGATTGCGGCGAGTCAGGCAGTTGGTAAGTGTGGATTTCCCGCTCTTCACCGAGCCAATGGTGGCCATGAGCAACAACTTAGATTCAAAACGCGCCAAGCTCCGCCGTACTTCCTTGCTCCCGCGCGCCAGCACCGCGCGCAGCTCGGGACTCGCTTCGCGTACTCCCTCTATCTTATCGGCGTACCCGCGCGCTTCTGTGCATAGAGCATTGAGTTGTTCCTCCATCATGCCCGCAAGCATAGAACATCGTCTCCGACATGTCAAGAGAATGACGAGAATCGAGTAGGGGGCTTTCGCCCCCTCTCACACCACCGTACGTGCCTTTTTATGGCATACGGCGGTTTCCTAACCTT
>CANRNS010000035.1 GCA_947632055.1 uncultured Akkermansia sp. | reverse complement strand
TACTCTAGCATGCTTTGAACTTCTTGGCACCCTTTTTTGTGCCAAGAACCTGTTGCATTTAATTTTGCAATCCACATATTTTATCGGGCAAAAAGTTTACGCTTGACAACGTGACGTGCGTGGGGTATGTTGCCGTGCGTAGCCCATAGGGCGGGATAGCCAAGTGGTCCAAGGCAGCAGTTTGCAAAACTGCCATTCGCGGGTTCAAATCCCGCTCCCGCCTCTCACGAGCATAAGCGGAGAACCCCGTGTCGAGAACCAGAACATTCGCGGCACGGGGATTTTTAATACACGACCGAGCATGAAACGCATCGCAATTTACGCTGGGAGTTTTGATCCACCCACTCATGGGCATCTCTGGATGATTCGTCGTGGCGCAGAGCTATTTGATGAGCTCGTTGTGGCGTTAGCTGTTAATCCGGAAAAGTCTTCTTTTCTGAGTACGGAGGATCGGCGCGGTGCATTGGAGGAGATGGTGGCCGAGTTGACGGGGAATGTGCGGGTGGCAGTGGTGCAGCACGGCTTCTTGGTGGATTTTGCGCGCGAAGCGGGTGCCACGCACCTGCTTCGCGGGTTACGCGGAGTGGCCGACTTTGAGTACGAAAAGACGATGGCGCGCATGAATGGACGCATGGATCCGGGAATCCAGACCGTGCTGATGGTGGCGCCTAGTGAGCTGGAGGAGATATCGTCTTCGTTGGTGCGTGGGTTTGTGGGCACGCCGGGCTGGGAGCGCTGGGTGGCGGCTTGTGTCCACCCGGCTGTATTTCGTCGCATAGCGGCAGCGCAGCGAGGCAAAACGCCTGAGTCATGATATACTGGGACAACAATGCCACCACTCATTTGCTACCGCAGGTGGCGGAGGCGATGCAGCCTTTCTGGACGGAGCAATTTTTTAATCCTTCTGCCTCATACCCGCAGGCCAAGGCCGTGCGCCGCGCTGTGGAGCATGCCAGGGAACAGGTAGCTGGATTGCTCGGCGTTGACCCGGCGGAGATTTTTTTCACTTCGGGGGGCACGGAGAGCACGAATACTGCTCTTGCGCAATTCAGGAGTGTTCTTGCTCTCGCTACGGATCACCCGGCCACATTGCGCAGTATGGAGGATCGCGGGACCTTGTGCCCGGTATTGCCCAATGGAGAAGCTAACCTGCAGGTCTGGAATGAACTTCTGGCAGGGCGCGATGGCGCTACTTTTGCACTGGCGAATCATGAGACGGGGGTCATCCAACCTGTGCAGCAGCTTTGCAGTGCAGCAGAGCAAGCGGGTGTGCGCGTGCATCTGGATGCGGTGCAGGCGGCCGGCAAGATTCCTCTTTCCCTGCACGATCTGCCGGCCGTGGACTACGCTTCTCTCTCCGCGCACAAGATACATGGACCCAAAGGAGTGGGCGCTTTGTATGTGCACACCGGTGCGCCATTTCGCGCATTGCTGCGCGGTGGCGGACAGGAGGATGCTCATCGATCGGGCACGTTGAATGTGCCCGGTATTGTTGGCTTTGGCGCTGCGGCGGAGCTTGCCTTGCAGCAAATGGAGCAGACGGCTTGTGCTGCGCGCCATCGCGAGGCATTCTTGTCTGCTCTGGAACAGGTCGGCATTCGCACTGTGCAGAATGGGGCGGGGGCGCAGCTTTTGCCGCATGTACTCAATTTACGTGTGCCAGGTTGCACGGCAGAAGCTCTTTCTTTGCTGCTGGAACCGGCGGGACTTATCTGTGCCGCTGGATCCGCCTGCACTAGCTCCTCGCCGCACCCAAGTCAAGTGTTGCTTGCCATGGGGCTTTCTCCGGCAGAGGCGCGCGAATCGCTGCGTCTCTCGTGGAATCGTTTCACGTCTGATGCTGAATGTGCTGAGGCGGCCGGGATCTTCATTGCTTGTGTACGCAAATTGCAATCCGTGCAATCGCCCCTCACCGGGAAGGTGGATGTGTACATTCCGAAGTGATTGGGTGCAAATTGCATCCGTGGTATGCGCGTTTTTTCCTTTTCCCGGGCGTTCTTCGGGGTAAAATAGGGGCATGAAAAGGGATGGAGGAGATTGGATACGCATCCGTGGCGCGGCGCAGAATAATCTGAAAAAAATTAATGTGGATATTCCCCTGAGGAAACTCACGGTGGTGACGGGACCGAGCGGCAGCGGCAAAACTTCCTTGGCTATGAGTACATTGTATGCAGAGGGACAGCGACGCTACATGGAGACTTTTTCTCCGTACGTTCGTCAGTTTATGGATCGCATGGACAGACCTGTCGTGGATTCCGTAGAAAATGTACCTCCGGCCATTGCACTCGGTCAGCGTAATTCTATAAAAAATTCCCGCTCTACGGTGGGCACCATGACCGGTATCAATGAGTATTTGAAGCTCGTTTTTTCGCGCCTTGCTGTCGGACACGATGCAGAGGGACGCGCGGTACGCCCTGCTACGTCGCAAGGGGTGGCGACGGAGCTGCTGCGCGATCATTCGGGAGAAGATGCAGCTATTCTCTTCAGTGTGGTTCCTGTGGGTAGTTTCTCGGAAATGCAGACTGCGCTTGTGGCGCAAGGCTATTTACGCGTGTGGGTGAAGGGAGATATTGTCCGGCTTGAGGACGCTACGCAGAAGATGCTGGGTATGAAAAGCTGGCTCGTCGTGCAGGATCGCGTACGTCTCTTACCGGAGAATGCAGCACGCCTGACGGAAGCGTTGGAAAACGCACTGCGCCTTGGTCAACAAATTGTCCATATCACGCTACGTTCGGCGGATGCTGGCTGGAGCAAACCCATGCAGAGACGCAGTGATTGGTATCCTCTGCTTGAGCCTCAGCCCGGCCTCTTCAGCGGGAATTCCCCGCTCGGTGCGTGTCCGGCATGCAAAGGCTACGGCCGAGCTATTTCGTACGACTACAACAAGGGCATTCTTCCCCATCTTTCTATCCGCGATGGAGCTCTCAAAATGCTTTCATCCGCCACATTATCCGCTTGCTACCGCGACTTTGTGCGCGTGAACAAGAAGTGCAAGGCTGTGCGTATGGATGT
This sequence comes from uncultured Akkermansia sp., assembly GCA_947632055.1. GTDB lineage: Bacteria > Verrucomicrobiota > Verrucomicrobiia > Verrucomicrobiales > Akkermansiaceae > Akkermansia. Next base: position 14,696 of record CANRNS010000035.1, on the reverse strand, counting down.
GCCATGGATGAAGCTTACCAAAAAAGAGCGCGACTTTGTGTTGCTGGGCAACTGTGGGGACATGGATGTATGGCAGGCCTACGATAAGGGCTATTGGTACGGGTACAAGGGTATTTTTGAGGATATGGAGAAGCACGCCCACAAGATGACGGTGCGCGTCTTCCTGGCCTATTATCGCGTGTACAGCGTGTGTCCGGAATGTGGAGGCGGACGCCTCAGACCCGAGGCTCTGGCTTTTACCTTGGGTGGACTTACGGTCCCACAGGTGCAAGCCTTGCCCATGGATGAATTGATTGTGTGGGTGGATACGCACGTCCTGCCGCAGGTGGGGAAGGATCGCTCGCTGGCGCTGGCTGTGCGCGAGCTGCGGAGTCGCGTGGCCTACCTGTGCGAGGTGGGCTTGCCGTATCTGAGCGCCTCGCGACTCACGCGATCCCTGTCCGGCGGCGAGATTGAGCGCGTGAGTCTGACCGCCTGCTTAGGCGCTTCGCTCACCGAGACTCTTTTCGTGCTCGATGAACCAACCGTTGGGCTGCACTCGCGCGATACGGCTCGTCTCATCTCTGCTATGAGACGACTGACAGAGCGCGGCAACACCCTCGTGGTGGTGGAGCATGAGGAGGCTGTAATACGCGCGGCGGATTACGTTGCAGATTTGGGGCCAAGGAGCGGCTCTGCGGGAGGAAAACTCGTGTATGCCGGTACGTCAGCAGGTCTGCTCGCCGATTCCAACTCAATCACCGGACAATACCTGAGCGGCGTGCGCTGCATCCCCGTCCCTGCCACGCGTCGCCGTCCTTCTTCTTTCCTTAAAATTCGCGGTGCCGAATGCCATAACCTGCATCAATTTGATGTGGACATTCCTTTGGGCGTGTATGCTTGTCTTACCGGTGTATCCGGCAGCGGCAAAAGTACACTGGCCTGCCAAGTGCTGTACGGATATACGCACCCGGATGAGTTGGATGACGAGGAGAGGGTGGCCGTGAAGTCTATTCGTGGACTGGAGAAGGTGCAGCAGGTGGTGCTTGTGGATCAAAGTCCCATTGTGCGCACGCCGCGTTCTACCCCAGCCCTCTACATGAAAATTTTTGATGAGATACGCGCTCTTTTTGTGCAGGAGCCTGCAGCGCAAGCGCGAGGTCTTAAACCCGGTTATTTTTCCTTCAATAGCGGAGACGGTCGTTGTCCGCGATGCGCAGGTCTGGGTATGGAAAAGGTCGAAATGCAATTTCTTTCAGATATTTATGTGCCATGCGAACTGTGCCACGGCACGCGCTACACGCCCCAGGCCCTCAGCATCACTCACCGCGAACTGAATATGCATCAGGTGCTCTCAATGGATGTGCAATCAGCCATCAGCTTTTTTGCTCAGGAACATGGTGTGCATGCCAAGCGTATCCTGCAGGGGCTGGAACTGCTGCAAGCTGTTGGCCTTGGCCACTTGACGCTTGGCCAGCCGCTACATACGCTTTCTGGTGGTGAAAACCAGCGTCTCAAGCTTGCGCGTATTTTGGCTGATTCGGCGCTTGATTCTGTCGAGCGGGGGAGCCTGCTGATACTGGATGAACCGGGTACAGGCCTTCATTTTTCAGATTTGGAGGTGTTGCTCAGGGTGTTCCAACGCCTGGTGGAGCAGGGGCATTCTCTGCTGGTCATTGAGCATAACATGGAACTCGTTAAATGCGCAGATTATGTCATTGACCTGGGACCCGAGGGGGGAAAGGGCGGTGGACACATTGTTGCAGCCGGCGTGCCCGAGCATATTGCGCAGCAGGGACGCGGGTATACGGCCTCCTTCTTAAAATTGGCCTTAGCGGGGGAGCCGGTTGCCCTGCAACAGCCGGCCTCTCCCATCACTGAACCGCTGCTCACCCCGAACCAAATTTCCCTGCGCGGCGCGCGCCATCATTTGCTCAAGAATATAGATGTGGACATCCCTCTTCACGAGATGACTGTCGTTACGGGGCTTTCCGGCAGCGGTAAAAGCACGCTTGCTTTCGACATTATTTTTGCGGAGGGACAAAAGCGTTTCATGGACGTCATGAGCCCTTACGCGCGTCAATTTACCGACCAGATGGAAGCGCCGGATATCGATGCGCTCACCGGATTGCCGCCAACTGTTGCAATCGAGCAAAATCGGTCACGAGGCGGCAGCAAATCCACCGTCGGCACCGTGACGGAAATTTGGCAATACTTGCGATTGCTCTACGCAAAATTGGGTACGCCTCACTGCCCGAAGTGCGGGGTGGAGATAGGACGGCGCTCAGCATCCGAGATCTATGTCGCTGTTCAGCAGGCAATAGCTCGTAACCCGGCATCTCTGCTTGTTGCCGCACCTGTGGTGCGTAACCGCAAAGGACACTATGCTGACCTTGCTCGCTGGACCGCTCGCAAGCATTACCCCTTCCTCCTGGCAGATGGAATCCTCGTGAGCCCGGATGATTTTACCCCGCTGGATCGTTACGCCAATCATGATGTGGATATCGTGTTGGCGGAGATCAAGATGAAGCGTAATACGCTTTCCATGAACGGCCTTCCCTGCGATCTAGCCACGTTGCAGGAGTGCATAGACCGTGCACTGGAGATGGGGGATGGTTTCCTGCGCCTCATTATCGGGAGAAATGTCGCGCGTGCCACGCTTTTGGGCACGCGCCTCACCTGCCCCCGATGTGGAGAAACGTACGCTGACCCGGAGCCGTCCACCTTTTCTTTCAATTCGCCACGTGGGTGGTGCCCCACTTGCATGGGACATGGTTTTGTCCAGCAGCGCTCTCGTTCCCATCGCGATGATGACGCCCGAACCAGCCAACTGGAAAAGGAACTGCAGTTTGACAAGGAGCTTGAGTCAGCTGCCGACAAGGATGACCCCATCTGCGTGTGCCCTTCATGCGGTGGGTTGCGCTTGAACCCATTTGCGCTGGGGGTGACGCTCTTTGGCCATACCATTGCCGAGCTTGGTGAGATGGATGCCGGTAGCGCGTTGAAAGCGGTACAGGAGTGGCATTTTGGCGGACGAGAGGCTGAAATTGCGCGCAACGTGATCGCGGAAATTGAACCGCGTTTGCACTTTTTGCAGGGGGTAGGCCTCGGGTATCTCTCCTTGAATCGCGCTGCGACTACCCTCTCCGGTGGAGAGATTCAGCGCATTCGTCTGGCAGCCCAGCTTGGTTCTAATCTTCGCGGCGTGCTCTATGTCCTGGATGAGCCGACTATTGGCTTGCACCCGCGCGACAACGAACGTTTGCTTTCTACGCTTGATGCGCTCAAGAAACGCGGCAATACGCTGTTGGTAGTAGAACATGATGAAGATACCATGCGCCGAGCCGATACCATCATAGATTTAGGCCCCGGTGCGGGCATACATGGCGGACAAGTGGTAGCGCGCGGCACACTGAACGATGTGATGAACAATCCGGCTTCCGTAACGGGGCAGGCGTTCCGCCAAGCTGACGCTCACCCCTACTGCGGCAAGTGGTTGCCTATAAAAAATGCCGAATGGTTGGGACTAACTGGCTGTCGTTTGCACAATCTTAAGAATGTAACACTGCGTGTTCCACGCGCTCGTTTTACGGTAGTCACCGGACCTTCGGGAGCCGGCAAAACATCCCTCATCAGCGATACGCTTGGTCCGGCTGTTCGCCGAAGCGGCGGGGATTTGTCAATTTCAAAAACATGGAAGAGCGCTACAGGTCTCAATTCTATTCGTGCCTTGTATCAGGTGGACCAATCGCCGCTCGGTAAAACTCCGCGTTCCACGCCTGCTACGTATATAGGTATTTTTGATGAAATTCGCGCGCTCTTTGCTAAGTCGGCGGATGCTCGCCGCCTCGGCTTCAATGCAAGCCGCTTCTCCTTTAATACCTCTGAGGGCAACTGCCCGGTTTGCAAAGGTACGGGCTATACACGGCGCGAAATGGACTTTCTGCCGCCATGTTCCGTGCCCTGCGAATCCTGCCGTGGTTCGCGTTATAATTCCCGCACTCTTCAGGTACGCTACCACGGCAAAAATATTGCTGAGGTTTTGGAGATGAACATGGAGCAGGCGGCTGCCTTTTTTGAAAGCCAGCCGCGTCTTGCCGATCCCTTGCGATTGCTGTGCGATACCGGTCTGGGCTATCTCACCCTCGGCCAGGCAAGCAGCACCCTTTCCGGTGGCGAGGCGCAGCGAGTTAAGCTCGTTGCTCAGCTCATCAAGGGCCGTCGCGCTGCCCTGACCGCAATCCGTCGTGGCCGCGCCTTGCCCCAGGATCTCTACCTCATTGAGGAGCCAACGATCGGGCTGCACCCGCAAGATGTGCGTCTCCTTGTTCGTGTGCTTCGTCATCTTGTCGAACTCGGTAATACGGTCGTTGTCATTGAACACAATCTCGAACTTATTTGCGAGGCCGATTACATCATCGACATGGGGCCTTCTGCCGGCGTTGATGGAGGGCAAATCGTCGCTTGCGGCACCCCGCGCCAAATTGCTCGCTCTACATCTTCACCGACCGCTCCGTTCATTCGCGCTGAACTCAGCAAGGCATTGTCAGCGGGCGATAAGCAATCGGTCGCGCGGAAACGTGGGCAGGTAAGCGCGAGGCAATAATCGGCTGGCAGGGAGCCGGGGTTTACCCTTTGAAGAAGATGCTGACCTTCCTAGCGGGCGGTATGAGGCACAACGCTTTGCCAGGCTTCATAGGCGAGTGCGAGGCGCAGGATATATGCAAACAACATCCCCCAAGTGATAGCCAACGTAGCCTTGCCGCGCGCTGTGAGCCAACGTGATTTTACAGCGCAGAAAAAGATTCCCCCCTGAAGAAGAGCGGAGACACATAGAGCGAGAATCGGCTGCAGTCCGAAATATATCAGCGGTAGCGCCGGCGGCCAGAGGAAAGCGATGGCGCAGTCTAAAATGCCATGAATGCCTCCCAACCACGCTACGATGGCTGATGGTGCCATGACACAAAGAAAGAGCGTAATCCGTGCGACTTTGCTGTATCTTACTTCTTGAGTGGGGATGTACATAGCCGTGCTTGTACTATGCCCCAAACTCCCAGCGCTGTCAATGACGGAATGGTCAAATGTCAATCTTCCAATTAGAAACGAACTTCAAACCTTCCGGTGACCAGGAACAGGCCATCGGTAAGCTCCTCAAGTCGCTCCGCGCCGGGAATCGTCATCAATGCTTGCTGGGGGTGACGGGCAGCGGCAAGACCTTCTCAATGGCCAATATCATTGCACACCAGGACAGGCCCGTCTTGGTGCTTTCGCACAACAAGACGCTCGCTGCGCAGCTCTACTCTGAATTGAAAGCCTTTTTCCCGCACAATGCGGTGGAGTACTTCGTTTCCTATTTCGATTATTACCAACCAGAGGCCTATATTGCCAGCACCGATACGTACATTGAAAAGGACAGCGCCATCAACGAGGAAATTGACCGCCTTTGCCTGAATGCGATGCGCTCGCTGCTGCTGAGGAAGGATGTCATTGTGGTGGCGAGCGTGTCGTGTATCTACGGCCTCGGTTCACCGGAGGACTACCGCAACCTTACGCTCTCCCTTGCATCAGGGCAGGAGATGAATCGCGATGCGCTGCTGGTGAGTCTTACAGAGCTGCTTTACGAGCGCAGCGATTACGATTTTCGGCGAGGGACTTTCCGCGTGCGCGGAGATGTGGTGGACATCTACCCCGGACAGAGTGATGGGGAGGCCATCCGCGTGGAATTGTTCGGGGATGAGATTGAGCGCATTTCGCTCATTGATGCCGGAACGGGGCGCGTACGCGAGAGACTGGCGAGCTATCTTTTTTTCCCGGTGAAGCAATATGTGTCCGCCCCCGAAAAGCGGGAGGCGGCGATGCAGAGCATACGTGCAGAACTTGCAGAACGTGTAGCCTGGCTGGAATCGCAAAACAAGCTTATCGAGGCGCAGCGCCTTAAAATGCGTACGGATTACGATCTCGAGCTTATCAATGAAATCGGCTACTGCAAGGGGATTGAAAATTACTCGCGCCATCTCGCCGGGCGTGCTCCCGGCAGTGCGCCTTCCACCCTTCAGGACTATTTTCCGGCAGATCACCTGACCATCATCGATGAGTCGCACGCGACGATACCGCAGATCGGCGGCATGTACGAGGGCGATCGTTCCCGCAAGCAGGTGCTCATCGATTATGGTTTTCGTCTGCCATCTGCGCTGGATAATCGCCCGCTGCGCTTTGATGAGTTCATGAATCGTCAGGCGCAACTCATTTACATGAGCGCCACGCCTGGCCCCTTTGAATATGTGAACTGCGTGCCGGGCAACAAGAGCTTTATCCCGATACTGAAAGCAAAGCGAGGCAACACGCATGCCCGAAGCGAGAAGGCCAGCCAGGCCATTACCCATGCACCGGAGGGTTTTCGCGGTGTTTTCTTCCACAACTTGTCGGAATTGCGCGTGCTGCCGCATCCTTCTGATGCTCCGGTAGAAAACTTTGACCCGACGCGTCTCGGACAACCACTTATCGTCGAGCAGCTGATTCGTCCCACCGGTCTGCCGGAACCCCAAATTACCCTCTTTCCGTTGGAAGGGCAAATCGACAAGACGATTGAGCTATGTCATGAGCGCGTGCAGGCTCACGAGCGCGTACTGATCACGACCCTTACCAAACGTACGGCGGAAGATCTCACGGATTACTTGCGAAAAGTGGATTTACGTGTGGAGTACATTCATGCGGACGTGGATGCAATCGAGCGCGTGGAAATTTTGCGCAAGTTGCGCAGTGGCAAGGTGGACATTCTCGTGGGCATTAACCTGCTGCGTGAGGGGCTGGATTTGCCGGAAGTCTCTCTCGTCTGTATTTTGGACGCCGATAAGGAGGGTTTCTTGCGCAACGAGACCAGTCTGGTACAGACCGCCGGCCGCGCCGCCCGTCACGTTCATGGCGAGTGCGTCCTCTTCTGTGATGTGGTCACAGATTCCATCCGTGCGCTCATGAAGGAAAGCGGCCGCCGTCGCAAAATCCAGCTCGCTTACAATAAAGAGCATGGCATTGTGCCGCACAGCGTTGCACGAGCTGATCAGAGCACCTTGCGTCTTTACACGCCGGATGAGGATGAGGAGATCCTTACCGCAGCCGAAGAAGACGAAAGTCCCCAAACTGCTATTGCGCGTTTGGAGAAAGAGATGCGCGAAGCTGCATCACGCCTAGATTTTGAGGTGGCGGCTGTGCTGCGTGACCGTATCAAGGAATTGCGTGGTGCATGAGCGATGTCAGATCATGCAGAGGCTGTGTGTGCGGAAATTGCGCTGCCGATCCAGGCTGTACTGCAGAATGGCTTTCACCAGCTCGCCGTGTGAAAGTCCGAACTTTTCCGCCCCCATGGCGAAAGGCCCGGATTTGCCAATGTAGCAACAGATGTTCATTTCGATGAGTCGCCGCGTGCCGGTGGCCGGGTCGATGCGGTAATCCAGTCGGAAATAGTCAATAGGACCCAATCCGCGCCACACGGTCATCACGTCTTCGCGTATCCGCCCTTGCACTTGTTCGGGCAATTCAGCCCATTCATAGCCCAAGTGGTCATGCAACTTCAAGTCGCCTGTGAGAATACCCTCTTTTTTGTCCGACCCCGGTTTTACAAAGCCTAAAATGGTAGGGCCGCCTGGGCCTCCAACAACCGGCACCGTATAGTCAGTGCCGGGGCAGAATTCTTCGATGAGAGCATCATGTCCCTGAGCATGGAGAGTACGCGCGCAATGGGATGCCGCTGACCAATCATCGGCTATATTGTCTTCGGTGATGCAGTCGGACGCGGCGCCAAAGCGTTTTTTCACAAAGAAGCGTTCAGCGTTGACGAGTTGTTGCGGCGGCGAGGCAGGAGGTTCAGAAAGCTTGCTGACAACTGTCCCCGGAGCCACGGGAAGCCCCAGCCCCGTGAAAGCCAGCTTCATGAGCCACTTGTCTTCTGCCGTAGCACGGATGTTTGGCGGCGCCCCCAAGTAGGGGATGCGAGCAAATTCGCAGTACGATGAGATGAAGATTTCCGGATTTTCCATCGGAATGCGATTGAGTAGTGAAAAGACGTAATCCACGTTTCCTTTCGCTTGCAGGATGGCGTACGGTTTCGAACTGGAAAAAACTTCGCAGCCTATACCCTGCAGCAACCGAAAAATGCTGTGGTGATACTGCGGATATCCTCCGTTCCCTTTGTACGGCTTGACGCTGAAATCAGGCCCATCGGGCGCATACGGAGCCAGATACAGCACCCGCAGCGGCTCCCCGCAGTCATTCACCAATTTTTCCGGCACTCGTGGAAATGTTTTCGGTATCATGATTCCATTCTACCGACAAACATTGATCAAAGCAAGCCGTTAGATGCAGCTTTTCTGTTCGCAGCAATCGCGAATTCTTCGGGCCTCCGGAAAATTCACTGAGACAGGTCATGAGGGGATAAGAGAGAAAATCGGCGCTTCCACCTTGCATTCCCTGCAACACTCGTTGCAGGATAGTGACACACCTTTGCCGAGAGGGAGGCATGACTGCACCGAAATATCGCGGATCGCAACATGACATGCAACAGAACATTCGCACAAAAAATAACGCTTTTGCTCCGCCTCTCCCGCCTGGCACGCTTGCATCCAAATCGTCATTCGTAAATAATCAACGAATTGAATTGTATGGTGCGCTGTTTTTACACCTCCGGCGAAATTGACTGAGCTCCGATTTTTTTCTTTCCTTGTTATTTTACTTGCCTTGCCCGGCGCATTATGGTAAATTGCCGTCGTCTCTAACGCAAAACGTTACCATGAATTTCTCCGTTACCCCCCCCGTATTTGTTATTAGCTTATTGTAAGCGTTTTATCGCATCTGTGCTCACCATCGTGCTGATGGGGCTAGGCATGGCGAGTGGTCAGGAAAAGGAAACGGCGGCAGTCCCGCAGCAGGGAGTGGATCTCCTCTTCCCGGCAGGCACGGGGAAATGGGCGAAAGGCGCCAAGCTCAGCAAGGAGCAGAAGCGTGCCGCTTCCCTGCTTCAAAAACTCAAAGCCATTGAAAAAGGCGGTGACATCAATGCCGTGGACAAGCTCGGTCAGACTGCCCTCATGCATGCCGCCGCGCAGAACAACCGCCTCGCCGTTTGCTGGCTCGTAGCGAAAGGAGCGGATGCCGCTATCAAAAGCAAGAAAGGAAAGACAGCGGGCAGCGTGGCTCACGGAGACATGCGCGAAATCCTGACAGCGCTCGAGAAGGAAAAGCAGCCGCTGAGCCGCCAGGAAGCGCGCGACATGTACACATATCGAGGCATTACTCCGGGCGAAATTGGGGACGAGCTTTCTCCGGGAGCGGATGGGGTTTTTGAGCTGCGTGGGGCAAAGGCAGAGGACCTCAGCAAGCTGAAAAATGAGGAATGGCAGGTGGGTCGGCGTATGAGGGACCCCATGGAACAGGCCCTGCTTTACCGCATCGGCGCGCGTAAGTTCGTCCTTCCGAAGGACCTCTCCAGCGTGGAAGCAGAATCGCTGCAACTCCTCCGCGCGCTCGGGGTGAAGACGGACAAGGTCGATTCCGTGCTGCAAATAAAGATTGCGCTTCAATTGAAGCAAAAAGAGACCGTGCTTGCGCTCCTGAAACAGGATCCGACTCTGCTCCAAAATCCGGAGATATTCTCCTTCATCTCCGATGCAAAAATGCTGCAAGCTCTGCTGGACGCCGGACTGGACGCCAAGGACGAAAAGCTCATGGAGGCGGTCATCGAAAAGGGCGACGGGGCCATGCTGCGAACACTCCTCAAGTCGGGAGCAACGCTCCAGGACCCGGACAAAATTCTGAAGAAGTTCTACTACGAAGGCAAAGGCGCCGACTTTATCCTCGCTCTCATTGACGCCGGAGCCAAAGCCGATGTGAACACATTGTCCGTGTTCATGGAGCCACCCAAAGACACAAGGATGCTATACCAAGTTAATGCAACGCTTCTTCATCAAGCAGCGAACCGAGTGAATCTTACGGATGTGCAACTGCTCCTTGCTCACGGAGCGGACCCCAATACGCCGGGCAAAAAAGTAAGAGATGGGCAAGAAGAACCCTACGGCATGACTCCGTTGATGGCAGCCGCCAATTCCTTGGATGTGGAGGAAAAAAATACAATGTACACCTCGGGCTCCGTGGGCTTGGTCGTAAGTTCCTTAACGCGGAAAAATGCTACACATCGCACCGAGATTGTGAGACGCCTACTGGATGCCGGGGCCGATGTGCATGCCAAAGATTCCGAGGGAAATGGCGTCATCTATTACGCCGTTCGCAATGCGTTCTACGCAGGAGCCCCTCCCCTCCCCCGCGCGAGCAAGAAAGCGGAAGCGGACATCCTGCTCATGGTAGAGCTGCTGATCAAGGCGGGGGCTGACGTGCCCAAGGACATCCTAGCTCGGGATGCACTGCGCTCGGATATATCCCGTGCCGGACGGGAGAAGCTGGCCCTCATGCTCCTCGACGCCGGCGCCGACCCGCTGGCACGAAACAAAGATAGTTATTGGATATACGCCGGATGGACCACCCTCATGATCAACGGCATTTACGGTCCCAAGATTGCCAAGCGACTGCTCGATGCCGGAGTGGACCCGACCGTGAAATGTGGGGAGAAAGATGAAGAGGAATCAGCCATGAGTCTTGCCATGGAGCAAGGAGCGGTGGAGGTCGTCAAACTGCTCAAGGAAAAAGGAATCGCCCCCGGAGAACTCTGGGTCGTAAGCCCTGAAACGACAAAGTTCTTGCTCGAACTCGGCGCCCGCATCCCCAAGGACATGACGGATCGTCTCATGGGCGTTCTCTGTCCCCGTTACGCTGGTGGTGAGGTTCCCGACAAACTCAGCGAGGACTACATTGACATCATCCAAATTCTCAAACGCCACGGGTACAAGCCGGAGCTGATGGCGTGGGCAAAAAAAGTCAGCAGTGACCGTCATGCCTGGAAATACGTCAATTACCTCAACACCGAAGCCCTTCGCGCATTTTTCAAAACAGGCGAGAATCCGAATGAAGTCGACGAAAACGGCAACTCCCTTCTCGCCAACTTTATTTCCTCTGCAAAGTCCAGGATTGCCGGCGTGCTACGCGCCTTTATTGAAGCAGGAGTTGACGTGAACAAGCCGATCAACCAAGATAGGCAAACCCCGCTTTTCTACGCAGAGTATGTGGAAACGATTGCCCAGCTCTTTCATGCCGGCGCCGGTGCGCGCGTGCGCGACGTCAAGGGAAGAACGCCTCTCTTTCCTTGCCACGTTAGCCGAGACGCTGACGCAGTGCGTCTTCTCATTCAACGAGGCGTCCGCATCAACGCACAGGACAACGAGGGCAACACCGCCCTCATGATGGCCGTGACAGGGGATAGTAGTGGCGTTCAAGCCCTTCTGGATGCCGGGGCGGATCCGAACATCAAGAATAAAGCGGGTAAAACTGCCTTGCAAATCGCCAAAGAGAAGAAAAAGGACAACATCATCAAACTCCTCCAAGAGCGCGGTGCGAAGGAGTGAGGAAAAGGCAGCCTTTCGCTTTCATGTAGCGCCTCAGCGTTTTCATGCCGCTCAACAGTCGAGTGACAATCCGCAGAAAGCAACACCTTCTTGCGTATTTGCGCATTTTCCGTTCGGCGCGTTCCTTCGGAGACTTTATTGTTGAGGCAATGCGCTCCAGACCACGCATGACCCAATAAAATTTCTCCGGATTCGTTTAATTTATTCCCCATGCGTTTCCAACAGACAAAACTGTCGACGGTGTGGAACAGTTAAGACAGCGCGCAAGCGCTGTCCGCAGGGCGCAGAGCTAGTGTGGTGACGAGGCGTCAAAGGAAGTAAACCCGACAAGATGTCAAACCATGAATGATTCGGCAATTCCGCTGCGCCCCGGCTCGGCAATCCCGCCGCGTCCAGCGCACTTGCAACCAAATCGTCATTTGTAAATAATCAACGCTTTGCGTTGTATGGTGCGCTGTTTTTTTTGCGTCTCCAGCGAAATTGACTGAGTCCCAACTTTTCACCGGTTTATCGCCGCATGGGGCGTTCGGCTCAATGTGGCACGGTGAGGGTTTGGGAGCGGTCGGGGCCAACTCCGACGGAACCCACGGGGCAGCCGATGATCTCTCCAAAGCGTTTTACGTAGGCTTGGCAGTTGGGCGGCAGTTGTTCCCACGCGGTGCATTTCGTCGTGTCCTGCATCCAGCCTGGCAATATCTCATAAATAGGTGTGCATTGTTCCCAGTCATCGATGAGGGCAGGGGGGCACTCCAGCGTTCGGTCGCCGAGTTTGTAGCCGGTGCAAATTTTAATTTCCTTGCAGGCGTCCAGTCCATCGAGGTTGGTCATGGCCATCTCGTTGAAGCCGTTGAACATGGCAGAGAAGCGCAGCACCACACCATCTGCCCAGCCGCAGCGGCGTGGACGTCCCGTGGTGGCGCCGAACTCGCGTCCCAACCCATGCAAGTAGTCGGCCAGTTGCGCATCCTCGGAAACGAAAGGCCCGGCGCCTACACGTGTGGTATAAGCCTTGCAAACGCCGATAATTTTGTGGATGCCGGTGGGAGGCACGCCGGAACCGGTGCAGCAGCCGCCCGCACTCGTGTTGGAGGAGGTGACGAAGGGATAGGTGCCAAAGTCTACATCCAACATAGCTCCTTGCGCGCCCTCAAAAAGGATGCTTTTGCCGGTTTTTACCGCACGATTCAACACGGGGATGGTATCGGTAATGTGCGCTCGCAGCTCATTCGCTGCCTCCATGACGGCGCAAAGGTTTTCTTGCGTATCAGCGGCAGGGTGGCCGAGGCGCACCAACTCATCATTGGCTGTGGCGATGCGCGCTGTAAGGACGGTCCTCAGGTGCTCCGGGTTAACAAGGTCGGCCATGCGGATGCCAATGCGGCGCACTTTGTCGGCGTAAGTGGGGCCGATGCCCTGTTTGGTCGTGCCGATTTTGTGGTCGCCTAGCGCTTCTTCTTGCGCAGCGTCAATTTCTTTATGGATGGGCAGTACGACGTGGGCTCGGTCGGAAAGCAGCAAGTTTTTCGGACTGATTTCCACGCCAAGTCCACGCAGATAGGAGATTTCTTCGACGAGAGAAGTGGGGTTAATGACGACGCCATTGCCGATGACATTCAGTTTTCCGGGCCAGAGAATGCCGGAAGGTACGAGGTGCAGCACGTATTTCTTGCCATGAGCAATGACAGTGTGTCCCGCGTTGCTGCCGCCTTGGCTGCGCACGACAATGTCTGCATCTTCGGTGAGAAAGTCGATCACCTTGCCCTTGCCTTCATCTCCCCATTGGGAGCCAATCACGAGTGTGTTCATAGTGTTTTAAGCTTGATATTTGCCAGCCTTGAAGTCCTCAATCAGCCCGATGAATTCACCGAAGAAATAGGTGGCGTCTTTCGGACCTGGAGCTGCCTCCGGGTGATACTGCACGCAAAAAATTGGCAGTGTTTTATGACGCAATCCTTCCACGGTGCCGTCATTGAGATTCATGTGAGTGACTTCGGCCTCTGGTGGCAGAGACTCCGGATCCACAGCAAAGCCATGATTTTGGGAAGTAATGGCTACTTTGCCCGTGCGTAAATCCTTGACAGGCTGGTTGCCGCCGCGGTGACCAAACTTGAGCTTGAAAGTGCGTCCCCCGAAGGCTAAGCCGAGCAATTGGTGACCCAGGCAGATGCCGAAAATGGGCAGCTTGCCGATGAGCTTTTGTATCTCTGCGTAAATATCCGGCAGAGCAGAGGGATCGCCCGGCCCATTGGAGAGAAACACGCCGTCCGGCTGCAATGACAATACCTCTTCAGCCTTGGTGTGGGCAGGCACGACGGTCACGTCAAAACCATCCCGCCGCAGGCAACGCAGAATGTTGCGCTTGATACCGAAATCATATGCCACAACGCGATAGCGAATAGTCGGCAGCTCCGCGTAGTTCGAGAGATCGCCGGTTGTCTTGTTCGGCAGTTTCCAATCGCGGGATTCCTCTTCCCAATGGTAGACTTGGGGTGTCGAGACCTCAGTTACAAAGTCACTGCCGGCCATGGGAGCTGAGGCTTGCGCCGCAGCAACAGCCTGCTCAGCGCTGAGTTCGGTGGTGAGACACGCCCGCTGAGCGCCCTTTGTGCGCAGCAATTTGGTGAGCTTACGCGTATCAATGCCCTCAATGCCGGGGATACCGTGGCGAGCCATCCATTCCGGCAGAGATTCACGGCAGCGCCAGTTGGAATGCAACCGAGCCACTTCCGCCACAGCAAAGCCGCGCACTTGGGGCTGGGCCGATTCATTGTCCTCTTCGCACACACCGTAGTTGCCGATAAGAGGGTAGGTCATCGTGACGATTTGGCCGCGGTAGGAGGGGTCCGTGAGCACTTCCTGGTACCCGGTCATGGATGTATTAAAGCAGGCTTCACCGGTTACCGTACCGGCAGCTCCGAAAGATATCCCCTCAAATATCGTCCCGTCTTCTAGCGCAAGTATTGCTTTCATCCCGTTATGTGTAGCCGAGAAACTTTAGCAAATTAGGTAATGAAACGCAAGACAAATCCGCTTGCCGGTGAATCGACTTTTGATGTTACAGGGCAGCTATGGCACAGTCGTGATTGACATTCAAACGTATGTGAATATTGATTGAGTGGCTCTTCCGCGAATAAGTGATCGAGTAGGGGGCTTTCGCCCCCTCTCACACCACCGTACGTGCCTTTTTATGGCATACGGCGGTTTCCTAACCTT
>CANRNS010000034.1 GCA_947632055.1 uncultured Akkermansia sp. | reverse complement strand
CTCTAGCATGCTTTGAACTTCTTGGCACCCTTTTTTGTGCCAAGAACCTGTTGCATTTAATTTTGCAATCCACATTATGCTTTAATGCCTCATTTATATTATCAGGAACACTATTATCAGCGTATGGAGGCGAGGTGTCCTGCCGAGGAATTTGGAAAGAGTGTCAAACTCAGTCAACGCGCGGTTTATCCTCGCACATGTTGGGGATTCTTTCGATTGGGGCGTACTCTTCTTGCTCCATTCAAGAAACTGATCATCGCGATAAACTCTGTGCGCACCTATTGCCTTTGTCTGAGCACTGGTTTTCGGGGATCAAAAAAGAGGAAGCGTGCCAAATTGCATTGAAGAACACTAATTAGACTTGAAATATGAGCGCTTTCATGTCATATTAACGCGACGGTATTGAGCATGTCAGATCATAAGGAACGCAAAACATTAGAAGAACGCAACCAGGCAAGTGAGCTGGAGAGGCTTCGCCACTCGTGCGCACATGTGTGTGCCACAGCAATCTGCCGCATCTGGCCGCAAGCCCAATTGGCCGCCGGTCCGGCCGTAGAAAATGGCTTTTACTACGACATTGAGCTCGACCACAATATCTCGTCCGATGAGTTTGCTCGCATTGAGGAAGAGATGAAAAAAGTGGTGAAGGAAAACGCCCCATTTGAAAAAACAGTCGTGAGTCGTGCTGAGGCTTTACGCCTGGCGGAGACGGGCGAGTTGGGCAGTGTGGGTCCTCGCAGCGTGCCTTCCAAGTTCAAAGTGGATCTGCTTTCCCGGATTCCGGAGGATGAACCCATTTCCATTTATCGCAATGGCGACTTCACCGATCTGTGTGCCGGACCGCACGTGCCACGCACTGGAAATTGCAAGGCATTCAAGATTATGAGCGTGGCCTCCGCTTACTACCAAGGGGATGCCAATGGACCGCGTTTGCAGCGCGTGTACGGCACTTGTTTTCCGAACCGCACTCAGTTGGATGAGCACTTGGCGCGCCTGGAAGAAGCAAAAAAACGCGACCACCGTAAACTTGGTCGCGAGCTCGGACTCTTTGCCATTGATGAGATGGTGGGGCAGGGGCTGGTGTTGTGGAAACCGAAGGGTGCTATCATTCGTCGCGAGTTGCAGAACTTCATCACCGAGGAACTGGACCGTATTGGTTACTCGCAGGTGTTCACCCCCCATATCGGCAAGCTGGATTTGTACATGACCAGCGGTCACTGGGAACACTACAAAGAAAGTCAGTTTCCTCCTATCCCCGATCCGGACGATTTCAAGAAACTGCGTGATGAGCACGCCACTTGCGCCGACCTTTTCAATGCGCTGGATAACCGTACCATTGCGGGCTTTATGCTCAAACCGATGAATTGTCCGCACCACATCCGCATCTATGCGAATGAGCCGCACTCCTATCGCGACTTGCCCGTGCGTCTCGCTGAGTTCGGCACCGTGTACCGCTGGGAACAGAGCGGTGAGCTGGGCGGCATGACGCGCGTACGCGGTTTCACCCAAGATGATGCCCATATCTTCTGCCGTCCCGATCAGATTAAGCAGGAGGTGCAGCAATGCATCGGCATTGTCAAACTCATCCTCGGTAAGTTGCACATGACCGATTTTCGCGTACGACTTTCCCTGCGCGACAGAGATTACTCCGATCCCAAGTATGTCGGGAGTCACGAAAATTGGCGACTTTCAGAAAATGCTTTGCGCGAGGTGCTGCAAGAGGAAGGATTCGACTATGTGGAGGCTGAGAACGAGGCTGCCTTTTACGGACCGAAGATCGATTTTATTGTGCGCGACGTCATTGGTCGCGATTGGCAGCTTGGCACGGTGCAGGTGGACTACAACCTGCCGGAGCGTTTTGAACTTACCTACACCGGCGCAGATAATAAGCCGCACCGACCCGTGATGATTCATCGCGCGCCTTTTGGCTCCATGGAACGCTTTACAGGTTTGCTCATTGAGCATTTTGCCGGCAAGTTCCCCACGTGGCTTGCCCCGGAACAAGTGCGAGTTTTGCCCATTTCGGAGAAGGTGCTCGATTTTGCAGAGCGGGTGCGGGCTCGGCTGGCGAGCGGAGGCGTTCGCGCGCGCGTGGACAGCGCACCGGATAAGATTGGAGCTAAAATCCGCAATGCGCGCATGGAGCGCGTGCCCTACATGCTTGTCGTTGGACAGCGCGAGGCGGAGCAGGGACTGGTTTCTGTGCGTCACAGGGATAAGGATGTCATTGGTGTCATGCCCTTAGAGGATTTTTGCGATGCCGTACAGCGTGAAATCCGACAGCGTCTTGTGGCCACCGAGCTCGAGTTTACCACGACCTCCGGAACGGATTAAGCCTTTCTCTCATATCTGTCAACCCACATATACACTACACGTGCCACTCCCACCTAAAAAGCCCGCTAATCCTACGCGCAATACACGTCGCGATCAATCAAATAAAGCCCCTCAAATCCGCGTCAACGAGCGCATCCGCGCGCCGCGTGTCCGCGTTGTCACGGCGGAGGGTTCACAGCTGGGCATTGTCGCCACTCGCGATGCTTTATCCAAGGCGAAAGAATTGGGATTGGATCTTGTGGAAGTGGCGCCCAATGCTGACCCTCCTGTCTGTCGTATTATTGACTACGGCAAGTACAAGTACATGCAGGCCAAGCAACAGAAAAACAGCAAGTCAAAGGCCGTGCGCATGAAGGAGGTGAAGCTTCGTATCGGTACCGACGTGAATGATTACAATGTCAAAATGGGCCGCACGGAGCAATTCCTTGACCACGGACACAAAGTGCGTTTCCAACTGCGCTTCAAAGGACGAGAAAATGCCCACCAGCAGATGGGACTGGATGTGATGGCCAAAGTGGCCGAGGATATGAAGACCATGGGACGCGTTGACCAGCCGGCCAAGCTTGTGGGCAATTCAGTGAGCATGGTTCTTTCACCCCTTCCCAGTGGTCAACGTGTCAAAAAGTTTAAGAAGTACGAAGAGGACGACTTTGATACTGAATCGGAGGAATTTGACGCCAAGGAAGAGAGTTGAGCATTGGTGTGAGTGGGACTCGATGAGGGCTGAAGAGAATATAATGCGGTGGGATGGCGTTTGTCGGGGGTATCTGGCGTGATATTTTTCTTGAAAAAAAAAGGACAACATGGTAGAGAGGAGCCGAACGCATGGATCCAATATACTATGTCATATACGGAGTGCTGCTGCTGCTGTCGGTGTTTGGACTGAAGGTAGGAGTGAGCAATGATGCGGCGAACTTTTTGAACTCCTCGTTGGGGTGCCGCGCCGGTTCATTTTATACAGTGGTGGCCGTAGCTGCGGTGGGGGTGTTGCTGGGGGCCAGCTTTTCGAGCGGGATGATGGAGGTGGCGCGCAGTGGTGTATTCAACCCGCGCATGTTCAATTTTCACGAGGTGATGTTGCTTTTCCTGGCGGTGATGATTTCTAATGTCATCTTGTTGGATGTGTACAACACGCTGGGGTTGCCAACTTCCACCACGATTTCGTTGGTGTTTGCCTTGCTGGGCTCATCCATTGGCATGGCTGTGTACAGCAAGGATATTGCCACGGATGATGCACCGCTGGCTGCCTACATCAACACAAGTAATGCCTTTGCCATTGTCGTGGCCATTTTCATCTCTGTGATGATCGCCTTCACGCTTGGTTCCACCGTGATGTGGTTTGCCCGTTTGCTCTTCAGCTTCCGCTACACGCGCGCTTACAGATATATCGGGCCGCTTTGGTGCGGTTCTGCCCTCACCGCTATCACGTATTTCGCTATTTTCAAAGGATTGAAGGACAGTTCCATGCTCTCTGAAGAGGTGAAGGAATGGCTCAACGCTGATGTTGGAACAATGATGGTGTGGTGCTGGGTAGCGTGGCTCATGATTATGGCTTTTTTGCAGTATGTATGCCGGGTGAATACGCTGCGCATTGCCGTGCTCAGCGGCACAGGGGCTTTGGCCCTCGCTTTTGCCGGCAACGACTTGGTGAACTTCATTGGTGTCTTTATGGCAGCGCAGACGAGCATGGATCTTGCGTTGAACCATGCAGGTGAGATCTCCGGCATGATGATGAACGAGCTGGCGGACACGGCGATACAAGCCAATCCGATCTATTTGCTTACGGCGGGACTTATTATGGTGGCATCGCTCTTTTTTTCAAAAAATGCGCGCAAAGTGACGGAAACAGAGCTCAAACTCTCTTCCTCCAACACCGGAAAGGAGCGCTTTGGTTCCAGCCTGGCCGCCCGCGTGATGGTGCGCTACGCTCTCAACGCTGCCCGCTTTATTGAGCGGGTGACTCCAAGAGTTGTTGCAGACTTCGTGGGACGCCGTTTTGCCCCGCTTCCGCCGGAGGAAGAGACAGGTACTAACTATGATCTCGTGCGCGGGTCGGTGAACCTGACGACAGCGGCTTTGCTTATCTCGATTGCCACGTCGATGAAGATGCCGCTTTCTACGACTTACGTTACCTTCATGGTGGCCATGGGGTCTTCGTTGGCGGATCGAGCATGGGGGCGCGATAGCGCGGTGTATCGCATTACGGGTGTACTCACGGTGACGGGAGGATGGTTTTTGACCGCCATCGGCGCGTGTTTGGCGTCTTTTTTAGTGGCGTTGGCTTTGTCGTACGGCGGTGTATGGACGCAGTATGGCATGATTCTTTTGGCGCTTGCCCTCTTGGCTCGCTCGACCTTTTTGGCGCACAGCGACAAGCAGGAGTACAAGCTGCTGGATGTGCGCAAGGATTCCCAGGTGCATGAGTACGGCGCTGCTGCCGCGGGGCGACTTGGGCGTATGGTCGGCATCTACAATGCCATGGTCAAGGCGTTGTTGGTGGAGGATCGAGATTCGTTGAAAAGGCTGCGCAAAAAGGCTCGCTCTATTAAGCAAGATCTCAAACTTGTCAAGGAGAATGAGGTTCTGCCTACACTCGCTTCCATCCCGAAAGATCAGGCGGACCGAGGTCAACTCATTTTCCGCATTGTCGAGATATCCATTTCTACTTGCGATTGTCTGCTTACGCTCGTGAAGGCGGCGTACAACCACATCGACAATAATCACACCGGGCTGAACGATGACCAGGCAAAAGATCTGTTGGCTCTCACCGGCAAAATCGGGCGCTTTTATCCGAATATTTTGGATATGCTCAAAGAGGGGAATTACGCCGGTATTGATGAGTTGCTGATTGGAACGGAAGAGTTGGGACAAGAGTTTGCCGATTGTATTACGCGCCATCTCATGCACAATGCGTCTGATGAAAGCGGGATGCGCACTGGCATTTTGTACCTGACGCTCCTGAATGAAACCCGTGCGATGGTGAGCCATGCTTTCGCACTGATTCGGCGCATTGAGGAACTCTATAAGGGATGATTGCCGACAGAAGAACGATCAACCGGTAACGATGTGCCGGAAGAAAGCATCGGCCTCTGCACTATCCGGAGGGGAGGGGAAGGGAAGAGCCTCTATTTGTTGGCGCAGTGTGGCCATTTCGCGTTGAATGTAGGAGAGAGCTTCGGGGATGGGGTCGCCGTACGCTTTCTCCACATTCCCGGTGCGGAGGGCGAGCAATTCATGCACCGTACCTTGCATGTCGCGAGGAAGCATTGCTGCACATAACTCGGAAAAAAGCATGGGCGCGGGAGTATGCTCTTTTAATACCCAGCGAGCTGCCAGCAGCGGGCGAATAGCATAGAAATATTCTTTGTATATGGGCTTTGCAACAGTCAGGTAACGTTTGTAGGAGCTGTCGGCCATGCCCAGGTAGCGCGAGGCCAGTCGCACGGGCTGCATGAGGCGACGGGTTACTGCACGAAACTCCTCCAGCCACGGAGATGTGCGGTAAACGATGGGAGAGTCGGCCCATTCGAAGACGCTGATATTGGAGCGCAACGCGAGAAGGAGAGTCTTGCGTAAGTCCCAACCTTTGATGTCGTACACCTCGTTGAGTTCCCACTCGATCGTATCCCGAAGAGGAAGAATGCCCAGGTATTTCTCCCGCGGGTGCACGTAGATGCAGCGAACATCATAGTCACTTGTTTCGGAGGGAAAGCCCCAGGCACGACTGCCGGATTCAGCGGCGAAGATGATCTGACAGGCGTGTGTCGCTTCCAGCGAGGAGAGTTTGGCGAGTATTTGATCAGTGATGCTCAGATTCATTGTGACGAAGAATGCGAAGTTGGGCGAGATCACGCTTCCAATCACCAAGTTGAGGGGTATCCGGGAGCGTTGATTTTTCAAAGAGGGATTTCATGTCGGCAATTTCGCATTGTACAAGCTGCAATGCCTCAGAGAAGGGTATTCGCCCGGCGCGAATATCGCGCAGCAGTGCATTATC
The DNA here is from genome assembly GCA_947632055.1 of uncultured Akkermansia sp. Lineage (GTDB taxonomy): Bacteria > Verrucomicrobiota > Verrucomicrobiia > Verrucomicrobiales > Akkermansiaceae > Akkermansia. The sequence continues at coordinate 11,712 of CANRNS010000034.1, read as the reverse complement.
GTACGTGCGCTGCACATGGATACGACCTTCGGTGGCAATTTCACGAGCTGTGTGGAGAAGGCGCAGCACGTGCATCATGTGCTTGGTGTCGTAGTTCCCTTCATCGGCAGGAAGTTTTTTATCCGTTTGCAGACGTGTTTTATTACGTTTTTCCTGCCACTCGTGGTACTGAGCGATTGTGCGGCAGTGAGCGGCGTATGCCATAGTGTCCACCTGCATGCAGGCAAGGAAGGTCGATGCTGCATTGATGGCGGGGCATGCCACATTCGTGCCATCTCGTCCGAATAAACCGACAGGGTTGTTTTGGCGATAGAGCGCCCACACATTCTGCCCCATTGGTCTGGCAGCAATATCTTTCCATGTGAGGCACGCCGTTTCCATCCACTTGTTCAGAGGTTCCGTATTTTCGCGGTTGAGCACCCGAGCAAAATCTGCCAATGTTGCAGGAGTGGGAGGAGTCATGGTCGCCTTGTCATGCGTAGCGTGTATCCGCTTCAGCTGCGCAAGCGCATTGCCGACATAAGTCTTCGCACATACTTTTGAGAGGGGGTGACGACCGATAAAAAAGCGCGTGAGCCATTCTGCACAATAGAGCTGTTGGCGTTGGCCTATGCAGGCCCAGAGTTCCAGAGCGCCACTATTATTGAGCTCAAGTTGACGGAGAAACTCGCCGAGCTCGGTGTATTGCCTATCGTGCGTGGAATCCTGCACAACCTTAGGGGCACAGCCGGAGAGAACATCCTCAAGTCGAGCCATGTAAACTCCTTTAAAATCGTCATCGCTTGTCGGTGTATCCAAGCCGTATGCCTTGCTGCCGGTTACGCAGGAGAGACATATCAGGGGACGTATGTTGTGGACGTCATACTGCATGCAGTTCCTGTTTTCAATCGTCTTTCCAATCCACTTCAATTTTTACCTCTTTTCCATTTTTATCTTCGTAGAGCACGTAGCCGTTTTTCACCCCGAATTGGTGCACGGCCATTGTCACTTTCACATCGTAGCAGCAGTATTTGGCGATTTGTAGCAGGTATTTGGCCTCCTTTGTCTTTTCGTACTCAGCCCACCATTTAAGCGCATCAGTGCCTTCGGCCGTCTTGCTGTGACCGCTGAGCGTGGGCCGCGCGATGGAGTCAAGCTTGAGACGGTGCCCCAAACGTTCGGTGAGGTAGAGGCAGATGTCGAGATTGTGCGTTATGTCCGCCACTGTCCAGAAAGTGAAGGGCTGGAGTACTCCGTAGTCGAAGTTGATGTGATTGTAGCCTACGACGAGGTCAGCTTGCTGGAGCTGGTTGATGAGATCTGTCGCTTTGTCCTCGGTGTAGATGGAATATGCGTTGGCAGCCGTGGAGTAGGTGACGCCGACAGATATGCCCATTTTAGCGGTTTCATGCCAGCCTCCTACTTCTGCGGCTGAGCGACGAGTTTCCAAATCAAAGTAAACGATATTTTTCATGACGAAAGAGAGAGACGCCGCAGGGCCTCGTAGAGCACGATGGCCACGGCAGTGGAAAGATTGAGAGAACGGGAATGTTCCCCTGGCATGGGGATGCGCAGCGAGTCCTGCGCGTAGACATCGAGCATACTTTTCGGGAGTCCCCGCGACTCCGCTCCGAAGACCAGATAATCTCCGTCGTGTATAGGAAGCTCGGGTTCCCATATGCTTCTGCTAGCCTTAGTGGAGAGGAGCCAAAAATGTGCTTCCGGGGCAGCGGCATGTCGCAGGTCGTCTAAACTGTCCCAGAGCTGAAGGTCGACGTGTTTCCAATAATCCAACCCCGTGCGCCGTAGGTATTTTTCAGCCAAACTGAAGCCAAGAGGTCGAATGAGATGCAGACGTGAACCTGTGGCAACGGCAAGCCTTCCGGCCGCACCAGCATTGTGCGGTATTTCTGGATGATGGAGCACGATGTGCAGCATAGCGCGCGTACGATATTTATTCTGACAAGCGCGCTGTGATACGCGCATGCTCAAAGTCAGATGGATTGAGAGTCAGCAGCACTTGTTCGCCATTCTGCAGAGGGGGGAGCTGCTTGTCGGCGCGCCTCAGCATGTAAGCAACCGCAAGCTTGCCATTTGGCAGGCAAACCCGGTAAGCATGATCTGTGAGAGAAGTTACGATTTCTCCTGTAACTTCAATTACTTGCGCAGGATATGCAGCCGTTAGCTTTTTTTTGGCATGCATGGATATCGAGGTTGCTCAAAGGAATAGGTTGAGCCCCTTCTGGATGAGTTCACCCGCTTTTTCCACAGACTTCTCCGGCAGGGGTACGGCAGGCGTTGAATGGTGCGGCTCCTTGGTGTCGTCTTGCTGCGTGGCAGGGGTCGGCACCATCGTTGAAGGGATGAAGTTATGCAGCACCTTTTGCATGGATTGGACTGCTGCGCCGGGGATGGAAGAGATGCTTTGCTGCAAGATGGTAGACAGGCGAACTGAAAGATCCTCATGCGGGTCATCGAAAGTGCCGCTCAGGTTCATATGCAGCCAGACGTAACCGGGTAATTCAATCGGAGCATTGAAAAGTTGGGCAGTCAGTGGTGTTTGTTCGAGTCCCAGTTCGGCGAGTAATTGCTGGGGCACACCTATACGCAGCGTACCGGAAAGCGAGCCGTCCTGCCCGGTAATCACGCGTCCGTGCACGATGAGGGAGTCTCCGCGAGTTCTTAACTCAATGTTGTCCCACAGCCACGCGTTGTGGATGTTATGTTGCGCGTCCGTGTAGGGAAAGCTGAGTTTGCACGAGGCTTTCTCAATTTGGAGCGTGCGGTAGGGAGTGGTGCCATGCAGCTTCAACTCTGAGAGCAGGGGAAGACCTTCTATGATTCCGTCCTCCATACGCAGCTCTCCGTTTGCTCCCCATTCCTGTTGCGCTTGCCCGGCGAAATCAATGTGGCCCACCAGGACGCCGGTCAATTTCTTGCGCCAGTCGGGTTTGAGGATGCGTTCAACTCCTGCGCGCTGCACATCGATACGCGCTTTCCATTGTCCGGTGCTCAGTTTGTAATGGGCCTTGGCGGAGATGTTCCCCGGAGAGAGTAAAATACGGCAGGATGTGAGCCGGACTTCATCGCCGACCCAGCGTACGGTGGCTGTTTTAACTCCACTTTCTCTCAGCCATGAAAAAGGCGAAACAACGCGCCCATTCTCTATGTTAAGCGTCCACGCATCTTTCCCTCCTTTAGGGTAAGGAGTGGCGACTAGGCGATAGCCTGTCAGCCCGTATTCACGATTTTCATGGATAATGCTCGTATCCGTGTAGTGCGCTTCAAAAGAATGAGCCTGCACATTCTTGAAGAAGGGATGAGAGCCGTATGCAGGCGAACTGTTTGCTTTTCGCGTTCCGGTTTGTCCGGGAGCCGAGGGTGTCGGTTTCTTGTCAATGTTTGGCGCTCCCGGTTCATTGTGTTCACGATGATCGGTGCGAATAATAAGCCTCAATTCCTCTGCAGAAAATTGGTTCATTCGCAGAATTCGCTTCAGCAGCGCGAGACGATCCAGTCCCACGTGCAATTTGCCAATGCTCAGCTCCTCAAAGAACTTTGTTTTGCGCAGAGTGAATTGCGGCAAAGTGAGTTTGCCTCCATCAATTTGCAGATTTTCGGGAATCGCCACCTGCTCTGCATGGGTGAGTTTCTGCATGAAGTTGCCGATTCTTTCCCGGAAGTCATCCCCCTGCAGCCAGCCGAGCAGACAGAGGTAGCTCACCCCTACCATAAGAACGATAAAACCGAAAGCTATGGCAAATCCCAAGGCAATGCGTCGTGCCCGACTGGTTCCACGCGTGTTAGATTGTTTCGCTAAAAAATTTCCTCGTCTTCTGCGTGCCATGACGGCTTTCTTTTACCACATTTGTGCCGATTAATTCAAGCCTAAAACCTCCATGTCAGAAGAATTTGAGGGTGATTGACGCTCTCAGTTATCGGCATTGAATTGACGATGTGTTGACCTTGTGTGTGTTGTGCGTATCACGCCCTGATATGATGTCTCTTTTGCCGTGGTAAACTCCGTGTATCACTCATTTTTTTTGCACCAACTCTCCAAAAAAATAAAAAAAGTGCATTTACGGGTTGACTCTTGGGCTTTGTTGTGGTTCAATAAACCTGAGAAATCTCTCTACACCCATGAAAGCAGTCACTCTCATATCCATTCTGGTCGGTTCCGTAGCGCTTTCCTCATGCTGCTGCCAGTCGCAGTCTGCACCGCCGCTGCGTCCCATGCCGAAGAATCTGGTGGACGATACGGCCCAACCGCCGCACGTCGAGCCGGTGAAGGTGTTCACTCAAAAGGGCAAGTAAATGTAGCTTTGGCTTGGGGGGCATTGAGATGTGCCCGCTCCGGCTGAGTCTCTCGTTTTTTTGGAACCGTCGCAATGTTGCGGCGGTTTCTTTTTCAATAAAATATAAAAAAACTGCAAATCTTTCTTGCAATCTCACCAATTTTGGAGTAAAAGGTACTTCGTAAATTCTGCACAGAAAGAGTTTCACTACCATGAAAACGATTATCACACGCATTGGTCTCCGTGCCTTTTCTTTCGGAATGGCTGCCTTGTTCATGATGCCTGCCGCTTTCGCCCAGGAGGCGGAAGGTGCCGCAGTTGCCAAGAAGTCCATGTTGGATAAGTGGGTGATTGACGGAGGTTGGACGATGATTCCTCTTGTGGTGCTGCTTGCCGCCACAATTTTCCTGCTCGTTTTTTGCATGATGGCTCTCACCAAGGATAAGTTTTGTCCGGAGGAGCTGCGTTCGCAGATGCTTGCTCTCATGTCTGAGTGTCGTGTGCAGTCTGCCATCCAACTCTCTACCACCAGCCCTACTTTCCTGGGACGGCTTGTCGCATACGCCCTGCCCAATATAGATGCTAATCGCCCGGAGGACTTGGGCAAGGATGCCATCGAGGATGCTATTGCCGACTTTACGGCCAATGAAAGACCCCAGACAATGAAGTACGTGGATATGCTGGCGCTGATTGGTTCGCTGGCGCCTTCAATCGGCCTGTTTGGTACGGTGCAAGGTATGGTGGGTGCATTCGCCATTTTGGCAGAGTCCGGTCAAGCCGACCCCACTCAGCTGGCGAGTTCCATTTCTGTGGCACTGCTCACCACGTTCTGGGGGCTGATCGTTTCGATCATTGCAATCCCGGCTTTCTTCTTCCTCAAGAAGCATGCTCAGGCGCTTGAGGCCGACTGCGTCAACACGATTGAGGAGATGGTAAACACCTCCATCAATGTGATCAATGCTGAGGCCCAGCTCGCTCGCATTCCTGAAGGGCTTGACACTGGTGAGGAAGTGCCGGCTGAGGCTTAATCCAGTTGTTGTCATCGCTCGGCGGTATGTCGACTTGATTACCGTCATCCGCCTTGCGGTGTGGTGAGATCCCGCTTTTTTTCGCAAACTTTCAGATATTATGGCAAAGAAGAACTCCAGACCAAACGACGAAGTGAACGGCAATGTGAATCTTTCGCCCATGATTGATTGCTGTTTCCTGCTGTTGATTTTCTTCGTGGTGAATGCTACTCAGATAACCGTGGCCAAGGATCCGAGTGTGAAGATGCCAAGTGCGGTTTCCTGCTCGGATTTGAAGGATGCTAATGGCTGCATCGTTGTCAATGTCTTTTCGGACACGGACAAAATGGCGCCTAAGGCCCTTGAAAAGTACAACAAGGCCTACCCTCCGGGATCGCTGTGGGGAGTTGCAGATGCCAACGGCAAGACGATTGGCTACAGCCTCGGTCAGGTTCAGGATCTCACAGACTTTATAAAAAAGCAAAAAGAATACTTTAAAGGCAAGGGCTTGGAAGATGGTAAAGTTCGCCTGTACCTGCGCGGGGATATGGCTGCGCCGTGGGAGCGTTCATCCACTGCCATTCGCTGCGCAGCAGCGGCGGGCGTGACCAATATCGTCTTCGGCACATTGCCGTCCAAATAACCCCCCAAAAAAAGCCATGGCAAGACATAAACAAATCCAGACGGAGCAGCAGGAAGATCCGGAGATGAACATCTCCTCCATGATTGACTGTTGCTTCTTGTTGCTCATTTATTTCTTGGTAGCAACTTCGCTGGTGAGCGAAAAGAAACTGGATATTTCCATTCCGGCTTCCGCCCAGTCGGCATCTTCTCAAAAACCACCGGTGGAACCGGGACGGATCATGCTGAGGGCAGATGGCAGTGCAACGTGGAATGGTGATATGACCGTGGCGGATGCGTATAATCCCGATGCAGAACCGGGCACGAGCGAGTACCGCGCCCAACGCGAGTTGGATCAGCTTGTTGAACAACTCAAAAACTACAAGGATCTCGCCTCATCGGTGCAAGCCGAGCCAATTGTGATGCTTACCGGGGCGCCTTCTGCCCCGCACCAGCGCATCGTAGACATCATGGCAGCATTGGCTGAGGCAGGTATCAGGTCTGTCGGCATCAGCACGGCAGATGCGGAAGCAAATTAGTTCTCCTGTTGTTTATGTACCTGAATGTCCGAATGACGGAAGGAAAATTGGGTGCTGACCCGTGCTGCAGTTTTCCTGTGTTCGTCTCATCTTCTAATCACAAACACGCTCCTTATTTCTTATGAAAATCACCACCCCATTTTCCCTTGTTTTGGCGTTGGCGCTTATCGCCACTCCGCTCACTAGTTGGGCGCAGGACCCTGCTGCGGAGTTCAAAATGGTGCAGCAGCTGCGCGCAGAAAAAAAATTGGATGACGCCCTCCAGCACGTAGAAAGAGTGCTTTCCTTTGTCGCTAATCCGAACTCGCGCGTTGGTTCGCAGTTTTCCTACTTCGCTCCCTTTTTCCTGTGGCAGAAGGCCGGGATATTGTGCGAAATGGGAGACTACGACAAGGCGTGCGAAGTGTACAAGGATCTCAGCACGAATCCTGTCTATAAGGAACGTTCCACGATTAATGCTTCCAAAGTTCTCCCGGGGTGGAATGATGAGGGGTATGCGCCGTTGCTTACCATGGCCATCTTCCAGCAGGGACTCACGCGTTACCAGCAGGCAGCTGGCCCCAATGGCAAGCCCGGCAATCCTGAGGCATATGAACAATGTATACCTCTCTTGGAGGACTACCTGAAGCTCTACGAGAGCAACAAAGTCTCCCGTCGAGAAAAGAAAATGAAGCTGGATGGGCAGGTGTATGTGCTGCTTCTGCAGTCCTACTTGCTTAAAAAAACGCCAGACTTCACTAAGGCTGCTCCCTTCATGGAGCGCATGGGCAAGGCGAAAGCGACTTTACCGGACGATTTGGTGATGAACGCCTTGAGCACAGTGATGCGCATTGCTACCGAGAATCCTCAATATATTGAATGGGGGGCCAAGATGATAGATTCTAATCCGGGTAGTTTCCACGTGGCTCCCCACCGCGTAGCTCCCTACATCGGCAAACTCTATAATTTTGGTGTTCGTGCCGTGCAGATCGCGGACGAAGGTCTCAAGGCTGGTAATATGGATCAGGTGCTTGCCGCCCTGCGTACAGCCAACACGATTTTTGGCATTATGCCTGACACCGAGGAAGCGCGTGACGCTCTCATGAGTGTGGTTAAGCTTGTCGATGCCTCTCCTCATCCGGTAATTGACAAAAACATGGGCATTTCTTACTCTGCCGGACCCAGTAAGTCGTGTGCAGAACAGCTCACCAAAATTATCAACGATAACACCCAGCTAGAGGCTTACACTGGCTTGAGCCTTTCCAACGCGGCTATGCGCATGGAGTCAAAGCGCCTGGCTAAGGCTGGCATCAAACTGATGATTGAACGCTATCCTCATTTGCGGCAGAAAGATAAGGAGCTGCGCGATGTCAATTATTTACAGTATTCCCAGCTCTGTCGCGCCACTGGGGATGATGAAACCGCCCTGAAATACGAGGAAAAGATCAACCCTGAAAATGTGGGCAATGGCAACAAAAATGTGGTGGCTATCAACAAGATGGTACGGCTTACTAAAGAGAAACAATGGGAGCGTGTTATCCCCGTTGCCGATGAAGTGCTTGCCAGTTTGTCCAAGGACACGGACGCACTCAACTACGTGAGCGCATCTTTCACCAAAGTTGTTGCCAACTACTACCTGAAGCGCATGGAGGCGGTGGTGAAGGAAGGTACAGAATTGCTCAACTCCGGGCTTTTCACTGCCAAGGCTGGCGGGCTTACTCCGGAGCAAGTACGCAATTATGAACCGCAAACCATGTACTTTGTCATGGATGCCTACAAGGAACTCGGTGCTAAGGATCCTAAAAATTACGACAAAGCAATCTCCATCGCCGATTCCTTCATCAAGAAATATCCTTCCATTAACTTGGAAGAAAACATCATGGCTCCCAATGTCTACTATGATGCCGTTACCGTGCTCTTAAAACGCCGTGGTCATGGGAACGAGAAAGATGATAAGGCCGATCTCAAAAAGGCTCTCGTCTTCTGCGATGTGATTGCAAAAAATTGGAAAGAACATGAACTCTACCCAACGTCCCGTTTGCTTGCCGGTAATATCCTCATCAATGGCGAGGATGATGCCGTGAAGCCTCAGGGTATTGAGGCGCTGGAGCAGAGTGTTGAGTCTGCACTTAAGTTGCCAGAGGGCAAGGGAAGGTCTGTGGCTTCCAACGCGCTTTTCTGGCTCGCTTCTTATGCTCCGGAATATCCGCGTGAAGGAGAGAGTGAGGCGGCGCTCGCTACGCGTGTAAAGGGGTACTTTGACCAATTCTGGAAGCAGGTGGATACTGAGGGGGATGATTATGCGCTTCAGATGGCGGCATTGCAGCTTTCACGCTCGCTTGCGACCAAAGATGCCGCCGCGTACGAGGCAGCGTTGGCCAATGCGCAAAAAGTTATTGCCCGTGAGGCGACCTATTATTTCAAAAATGATGCTCATAATCCCGAACTTGAGCGCACGATCAACTCTTACGTTGATTCGTACGTGAATGGCGAGAAGGACATTCACAACAAGGTGCTGACTCTTGAGGAGAAGACGCAGTATTTGACCAACTTCCCGGGCATTGATCCGCAGGACAAGTATACCAATGCTATTTTGCGCATGGCTCTGCTCAATTCGATGAATGAAGCCATGGCGTCTGCCAAGCGAGCCGGCAAGACGGAAGAAGCCACCGGTTTGGAGCGCGATATTGCTCGCTCGTTCCGCCAGATGCGCGATGCTTTCAAGCCGGATGATCTCACCAACTTCATCTGCGTGCAGGTGGGCAACTTCGAGGTCGATTACGCGCGTCGCTTCCGTCCGGGTAGTTCGGAACGCAAGCAAGAGGCTGAAATGGCACTTGCCTACTTCTCCAAGGTGTTGGAGCGTGCGACCGATTATCAGAATGAGGCTACCCTTGGCAAAGCTCAAGCTCTCTCTCTTTCGGATGATTCGGCTGCTCAGCAGCAAGCTGCCGCGCTTTTCGCCAAGCTTACTTCCGCGCAGGATCCCGCAGTGGTGGGCCCGGCTCTCATTGGTTTGACTGATCTGAACATGGCTACCGGTAATTATAAGGGGGCCGTGGAGAGTGCGGGCAAGTTCATGAATGTGCGTGGGGGAGGCACCCCGCGTGAGCGCTTGGAGATGATGCTCAAGCTGGCGGAGGCCTTCTGCGCTTCGGGCGAGGTTCAAAAAGGAATCCAGACCTACTTCAACCTTTACAGTCAGAACCGCGGCAATATCTCCTTCTCTGCACCGGCCGTGAAGGGTATCATGACGCAACTCTGGAAACGCAATTCGCCCGCCACCGGGGATCGTCTGCAGAATACCTTTAAGCAGTCTGATCATTGGCGCGCGTGGAATACAGGGCTTGATTACGTGAAGCAGATTCGCCGCGCTGGCATTGATAAGAAGATGTCGCCGTCCGAACGAGATTTGTTTAACGAGGTTGTACTGCTCGTTGAGGAATACTCCAAGGATGCGGGAGTTCAACGAGAGGAAAAGGACAAAAACGATTTTCAATCTAAGCTCAGTAAGTGATCACCCTACAGGAACCAACAAATTACAGATTCAATTGATATGAAAATAAAGCACGTTTTCGTCCTTCTTTCCGGATTGCTTGTAGCGCTGCCACAACTGACGGCTCAGGAGCAACAGACCCCGGCTCCCACGACGCTTGTTGCTCAAGTGCAATCGTCCTCCAAGGGAAAAGTTCACCGTATGCGGATCATGGCTCCACCCACGGTGGCAAAAGGAGCGTTTGTTCGCGTCGTGTCGGCTGGTGATCCTCCCGTGCCTGACCAAGCGAAGAACTACAAGCTCTTCTTTATTGAAACACCGGATGATTTGGCTAGCGCGCTCCGCGCCTATTCCAATGATGAGCTCAGCACAGCCAAGCGCCAACTTGGTCGCGTGCGTGCCACTTATGCCGGGTTTGCGGGCCTTCCCAACAACCCTGCTACGATGGCTGCGCTGATGGAGCTGAGTTGCAACGCCCGCGCTATGGATTGGGCAGGCTTGAGCGCGGCGGCTGCCGAGTTTCCTTCTCCCAAGTTGCTTGAAGCGCCGGAGCGGGCTAAAGTAGAGGCTGCGGCTATTCTCGGCAAGGTGAGCGATGATCCCGCAACTGCAGAAGCGCGCCAGAAGGAAGCGGAGCAAGCAATTGCATCTGCCGCCAAGACTCCTTCTACGACATCTGAGGTGTACACGTGGCTTAAGTATGCACTGGGTCGCGCATTGGCAAGCAATATACCCGCCGCAGAACTTCAAAAGGGCATTGGCGCTGAGCACGAAAAGGTCGCAAGCTTGGCCGTAGATGCCTATTGCGAGGCGGTGGCATCGTCCCACGGGCGTTTCATGGAAATTCCGGTGGACGCTATGCATCGTGCGTTCCAGATTCTCTGGGCGATGCCGGGGGTAAAAAGCTATATGTCCAAGGCAAAAAAGGTGAAGATGGGCAAGAAAGCGTGGGAGGAGGCTCCATACAATTTCCGTGATGCCGTGGCGCTTGCTTACTTGCTGCGCAACGTGTATGCTCCCCAACTCAAAGACGAGGCCATCAGCACGGCATGCTCGTTTTACTTCAACGAGCAACTTGGTTCAAAGAAAGCTGCAAAATGAGCTTGTGAGTTCTTTTATCCTGGGCAGGTGAGGAATGTGTGCGCTCTTCACCTGCCTTGTTGTTTATCCACCTCATTCGCTTTATTCCGCTATGCACGATATGATTGTACGCCTCTATAGGCTCCCAGATATACAAGAGGGCACGCAGGCTCTGGCGCAGTGCGGTATCCGCATTCGCCGCTGTATGCCCTACGAGCTGCTTACCCTGCAGCATTGGGTGTCTGCCAACTTTAGCCCCAAATGGCTGAGCGAGGCCACGGTTGCCATGGCTCATCAGCCGCCGGGGTGCTTGATTGCCACGCGCGACTCTGCTATTCTCGGCTTTGTGTGCGTGGATGCCACCATGCGCGGCTTCCTTGGACCTATGGGACTCGTTGAGACGGCTAGGGGGCAGGGAATAGGCCGTATGCTGCTGCTCACGGCGTTGCACGAGATGCGCCACATGGGCTACGCCTACGCTATTCTCGGTGGGGTGGGACCGGTTGATTTTTACCGAAAGGTAGCCGCAGCGGAGGTTATTCCAAACTCCACCCCGGGGATTTATGAAGACTTGTTGCCGGATCCTCCTAGTTGCTGAGTTTTTTTGTTGCTCCTTTTGCCGCCATCCTTGGGAAAAGATTCGTAATGCCTCAAAAATAAAAGTCACCGAAGCCCGATGCCTCAAAATAAACGGTCACCCAACAGCATAGCATTTT
>CANRNS010000033.1 GCA_947632055.1 uncultured Akkermansia sp. | reverse complement strand
CATGCCATTTTTGCTATCAAATGTGTAACCTATGTTTTGAAACTTTTCTGTTACCTATGTCGTGAGACTGTACCAAGTGTTTGATGTTGAGTCATGTGTGTGAAGCCGTTGTTCTGCGGCAAAATAATGCTAGCAAGAGAGCTCGTTGATGTCAACCTTTTTTAGCGCGGCGCCTCATCAATTTTACATGCGCCTCAAGAAAATATTGCCACGTCGAGCTGGATATGGTAAGCTCGCGGCATGATTGGCCTGCATCGCATCCTCCTGCTCGCGCTGTCCGCCGCACTGTGCATGTCTTGCACGCAGCAGCGCTCACTCACCTCGGAAAGCGGGCTGTACGATGTGCAACTGCGCCGCTCTCTGAAGAGTTCTGTTGATGGCGGGTGGACGTGGGGAGGCGGCAACCCGTACCTCCATCAAAAGTCGGGCGCGCTTTACATTGCCCCGCTGGATATCAGCAAGGTGGAAAAGGCCCAGCCAGAGTTGGCGCCTCTCATGGTCCAACAAATGCACAATTACATGGTGTCCTACGTCGGCAAAGCTCTACAAGAGGGAAATGCCGCCAACAAAAACAACTGGAAGCTCACTGATGACCCGGGAAAGGCCGACATACGCGTGGATACAGCTCTCGTGCGCTTTCGTCCCCAGCGTCCCCTGCTGCGCGTTCTTTCGAGCGTTGGGGGACCTTTCGTCAAGATACCCGGCGTGAGCAACGTGGTTGGCAAGTTCGCCGAGGGAGACATCTGCATCGAGCTGACCATCCGCGATGTGAAAAGCGGGCAACTGCTCCTGGCCTGCAAGGACAGCAACCGCAAGAAAGCAAAGCTAATCTCCGCCGATGCGTATAAAAAATCGGGCAATGCCGATGTAAACCTTCGCACATGGGCGGAACGATTGGGAAAACTCATTCGCTCATGCTCGCCGGACAAACTTGGCGATGCCACACTGAAAGAAAAGATCCAGCAACGCCCCGTCACGGATGTGATCACCGATCGATTGGGACTCTGAAGGGGATAAAACTTGCGGTGGCATGCGCGCTCTGCTGTCGCCGACTCAGCGTGCCCTGCCCTGCGAACGAAAGCCGCGTAACAGGCAAAGTGTGTCAGACTGCAAGAAGCTGCTTGAAATGCGCTGTCAACGTGCTATGCTAGGGGGAGCGTATGGAAACGGATACCAAGCAATTAACGGATCAAATCGTGCAGCGCTCAGCGTGGATCAGCACGGTTAAAATGGAAATGAGCAAGGTCGTGGTGGGGCAGCAGGAACTCATCTCGCGACTCATTCTGAGTTTGCTCTGCAAGGGGCATGTGCTGCTGGAGGGTGTGCCCGGTCTCGCGAAAACGCTTTGCGTGAAAGCGCTGGCAGGCACCATGCACGCCGATTTTTCGCGCGTTCAGTTCACCCCGGATCTTCTGCCGGCAGATTTGGTGGGCACCATGATTTACAACCCGGAGTTACGTCAATTTTCGCCCAAAAAGGGTCCTATCTTTGCCAATTTAATTTTGGCGGATGAAATCAACCGCGCGCCCGCCAAGGTGCAGAGCGCTCTGTTGGAAGCCATGCAAGAGCGCCAGGTTACCTTGGGCGAGACAACTCACACCCTGCCCAACCCTTTCCTGGTGCTCGCCACGCAAAACCCGATCGAGCAAGAGGGAACTTACCAGCTGCCCGAGGCTCAGTTGGATCGCTTTCTCTTCAAAGTGGTGGTGGACTACCCCTCGCGCGATGAGGAGCTGCAAGTGCTCACACTGATGGGGCGCACCGGATCTGTTCCCATGACGCACCCGGTGGTGGAAGCGCAGGACATCGAGGCGGCGCGTGAGTTGGTGGACCAAATTTTCATTGATCCGGCGGTGCAGCACTACATTGTGGACTTGGTGCGCACGACGCGCGCGCCCGAGAAAGTGGACCGCACATTGGCGGGCATGGTGAGGGCCGGCGCTTCCCCGCGCGCTACCATCAACATCGCCTTGGCCTCCCGCGCGCTTGCCTTCACCCGCCAACGCGCCTATGTGACTCCACAGGATGTGAAAGATCTGGCGCACGACATTTTGCGCCACCGCATCCTGCTTTCTTACGAGGCCGAGGCGGCCAATGTGACCGCAGATGACGTGATAGAGCGCATACTCTCCAAGGTACCCGTACCATAAAGAGCGGCAGCGGCTTGCAAGGAGGCTTATGGATAAGACGCAGGACATCATGCAGCGGGTGCGCCGTATCGAAATGCAGGCGCGGCGTTTGGTGACGAGTACTTTCGCCGGGCTGTACCGTTCCGGCTTCCGCGGCCAGGGACTCGACTTCGATGAATTCCGTGAATACACCCCCGGAGATGAACCCCGCTTCATCGATTGGAAAGTCACGGCGCGCACCGGGACGCCTTACGTACGCAAGTTTCACGAGGAACGAGAGCAAGCGCTGTTGCTGGCAGTGGATGCCAGCGCTTCCATGCGCTACGCCAGCAGCCTGAGCCAGGATTCCAAGCTTGAATACGCCGCACGCATCGCTACCACGCTCGCCTACAGCGCGGCGCTCAACGGTGATAAGACGGGGCTGCTCATATTCGGCTGCAATCCGCATTTTTACCTGCCGCCCGCCAAAGGAGCGCGCCAGTATCTGCGCGTGCTCGGTTCTATCCTTAGCTCACCGCCCGATGGAGCGGATGAGGATGTGCCTGCTGTGACGGATGAATTGATGCGCACTCAACGCAAGAAAACGCTGCTGGTCATGATCAGCGATTTTCTGTTTGCGCCCGATAAACAAGCTATCGGCAAACTCAACTACAGGCATGAGATTATTCCCCTGCGAGTGAACGACCCTCTCGAGCTGACTTTGCCGCCCGCAGGTCGAGTGCATGCGCTGGATGCCGAAACCGGCGCTCAGCTCGACGCCAATCTTGCTGACCCTACCCTCCGTGCGGAGCACGCCAAACGCGTGCGTAATCATTTCGAAACTTGGGATCAACTCTTTGCCCAACTGTCCATCGACAACCTGCAACTGATGACCAACCAAGACTTCATGCCCAAGCTGCGCGCACTCTTCAAGCGCCGCAGTCGGCTCATACGCTGATCATGCCTTCAACTTCCACCAGACTCGTTGACGCCATTCCGGAGCTTGCTCCCGAGCTTCCGGCGGAGCAGTTTGCCTCGTCCAACTGGGTGGGGTGGTTTCTCGTCGCGCTGTGCATTGTTTTGGTGGGCTCCGGCCTGTATTTATACCTGTACCGACGGCGCACGCGGACGGAGGCTCCCCCCGTTTCGCGGGTGCAGCAGGCTCTCGAATCCATCGATGAACTTCAGGCCCATTGTCCACCCCTGTTGCGCGAGTTCAGCTTGAAACTCTCCATGATACTGCGCGTTTTTCTGCAAGGGGAACTGCATGATCCCGCTCTCTACGAAACGCACGAAGAGTTTAGCCGCCGCATCGACTCATTGGCGGCCGTGCCCGAGTCCCTGCGCCTCCCTTTGCTCTCCCTGCTCGAGCAGCTCGCCGAACTTAAATACGCCGCCAGTGATGCGAGCAACGCGGCCACCGCAGATGGTTTGCTCGCGCGCTCACGCGACATCCTCTGTCGTATTCGCGATGAACAAGAGGCGGCATCCGAAGCAGCTCCACCCGCCGCGCCGTTGCACTCGTTGGCGTTGCTGGCTGCAGCAGGCGGCACTCGCGAGTTTGCATGGGGGAGTCCGAGCTGGCTGTGGGCTCTGTTGCTGGTCATTCCCCTGTTCTTTCTACGACGCCGCGAAGGAACGGAAGCGAGCATCTGCCTGCCAACGCTTTTTTTCGTACGATCAATGCTGCGCACGCCTCACACACTGGTCGGAAGGCTGGGTCCTGTGTGCTCTGCTCTGGCAGCGGCATGTCTTGTACTCGCCATGGCGCAGCCACGCTGGAAACTGGAACACGAGGAGCAAAAAGTGAGCGGCATCGACATCATGATTGCCTGCGATCTTTCCGGCTCCATGAGTTTGCGCGACATGGTTTTTACCGTGCGCGATGATCGCGGTCGCACCGCCCGCGCCACCGTTGACCGTCTCACTGCCGCCAAACACGTCATTTCCAACTTCATTGCACAACGACCGAATGATCGCATCGGGCTGCTCGCCTTTGCCGGACGTGCCAAGCTGTGCAGTCCGCTCACGCTCGATCACTCTATTCTGCGGTACATCATGGAGCAGTTTTACCTGCCCGAAGCCGGACAATTCGGGCAACCGGACCGCCCCGGCTACGTGGAACCCGATGGGACAGCCATCGGCACCGCCATCGCCGGCGCAGCTACCCGCCTGCACGAACGTGTGGATACCAAATCCAAGGTCGTCATTTTGGTGACGGACGGGGTGAACAACAGTGGCTCTCTCTCCCCCATCGATGCGGCCAAGGAAGCGGCCAAGCTCGGCATCAAGATCTTCACCATCGCCATTGGCAGAGATGAGCGTCTTTCGCGCTACACGGCCGATGTCGACACATTCGATGAAAAAACGCTGCGCGAGATTGCAGCGCTTACCGGGGGACGCTTCTACCGTGCCGGAAGTGGAGCCCAACTGCAGGAAGCCTTCCGCAGCATCGATTCTCTGGAAAAGACAGATGCCACCCGTCGCAAATTGGTGAGCTACGAACCGCTCTTCATGTACCCGTTGACGGGGGCGCTTCTCCTGCTGGTCCTCGGTTTTTCATTTTCGGAATTACGTCCTCGTTTTGCACCATGAGTTTTCTGTATCCTCAAGTTTTGGCGCTTCTGTTGCTTCCGGTTGCACTGGGGATAGCGGCATTGGTGTGGCGGCGCCGGACCGGCAAAGGCTGGACAGCTCTTGTGTCTTCCGAGCACCCGGAACTCGTCAACCGCGCCGCCGCATGGCGTTCCGTGTTGCCTCCACTTTTGATGCTGCCAGCGATCGTGTGCACCATTTTAGCGCTCGCACGTCCCATCAATGGGTATAAACCGGGCAAGGCTTCAGCTTCCGGGAGGAACCTGCTCATTGCGCTCGATATCTCGCGCTCCATGGAGACGGCGGATGTAGCGCCCTCGCGCCTGGAAGAGGCACGCGCGGCGGCATATGAACTCATCGAAGCTCTGCCAGGGGACAAAATCGGGCTGATCGTTTTTTCCGGAGAAGCCGATCTCGTTGTGCCACTCACATACGACCACACTGCCCTTCGTGATGCACTCGAGCAAGTCAACCGCAACTGGGCCGGCAGCGGCGGCACGAACTTTGACCAACTGCTGCGCTGCGCCATCTCAGCTTTTACACGCAGCGCTCCGGACAGCGCCAATGCGCTCGTCATCCTGAGTGACGGCGAGGACACGGTGGACACCCCTGCCACACTAGCCGAGGAGGCCCGCAAAAAAAATATGCTCGTCGTGACGGTGGGAGTGGGAACCCCAACAGGCGCGCCCATCCCTGATCCCAATGGTGAGAGCGGTCTTTGGCAGGACGCCTCCGGCAAGCATGTCATCAGCAAGCTCGACGCCGCTTCGCTGCAACGCTTCGCAAAGACCACCGGCGGCGACTTCTTTATGATGGGACCCGGCGCGGATCTTTCTGCCTTCGCTCGCGAAACGGCGGACCGACTTACACGCCACGAGCAAGCCTTTGATTCCGGACGCGTGCCGCGGGAGCTTTTTGCATGGTTTGGGGGGCTTGCGCTGCTCATGCTCATGGCGGCTATTCTGCTGGGCAGCAGTTGGCGTAAGCCACAGCGGGGTGCGCTCCTGCTGGCCCTTCTTCTGGTGGTACAACCTTTCTCTGCCGAGGCCGATGATACGCCTCCGGCAGAATCGTACGCGAAGGCCTTGCACGCCCTGCGAGAAGGAGAGAGTCACGAGACGCAAGAACAACTCTCTGCAGCGCTCCTGGCTGAGGACTCCCACCTGCAGGCGGCGGTGCATTTAGCCTTGGGGAATCAGAGCGCCCGCGCGTGTTTCGCGAAGCTTCGTGAGCTTTATGCCCAGGACAATGGGGCGCGCATTTCCCCGGACTCCTTACAGAAAATCGTCGATGAATTGAAGACGGCTCTCACGCCCTATCACGATGCCATGCAGGCCGACCCCCAGCTTGACCGGGCTCAGCAAAATGCCAAAAAAATTGAGGATTTGATCCGGAAAATTGAAGAGGAAATTGAGCGTCTGAAGCAACAACAGCAGAAGCAGGATCAGCAGCAGAAGCAGGATCAGCAGCAAAATCAGGATCAGCAGCAAAATCAGGATCAGCAGCAAAATCAGGATCAGCAGCAAAATCAGGATCAACAGCAAAATCAGGATCAACAGCAAAATCAGGATCAACAGCAAAATCAAGATCAACAGCAAAATCAAGATCAACAGCAAAAGCAGGATCAACAGCAGAAGCAGGATCAACAGCAGAAGCAAGATCAGCAGCAAAAACAAGATCAACAGCAAAAGCAGAATCAACAGCAGAAGCAGGATCAACAGCAGAATCAAGATCAACAGCAGAATCAAGATCAACAGCAGAATCAAGATCAACAGCAGAATCAAGATCAACAGCAAAAGCAAGATCAGCAGCAAAAGCAAGATCAACAGCAGGATCAAGGTCAACAGCAAAATCAAGATCAACAGCAGGATCAGCAACAAGCAGAAGTTCAGCAAGGCGAGCTGAGTGAAGAAGAAAAAGAAAAACAGAGGGCAGCCGGTGTGCTGCGCATGCATATGGACGAATCCGGTGGTTCTCCCATTCCTCATAGGGATATTTCCCGCCGCCGTCCACTCAAAGATTATTAAAATTATGCGATATCTCATCACAAGTATCATCATCGTGTTGCTCGGAGCAAGCTGGCGCGCCAGCGCCAAGGTAACGCCGGTGTGGTCCACGGGACTAGCCGTGCCGGGGGAGCAAATTTTGCTCTATCTCGTGGACACTGAAATAGGCGAAGACCTGTTCTCCGTGCGCCAGCAACCGCGAGTACAGTTTGCCGGGGTGCAAGTTCTGCAATCCAAGGCGGGGGCCAATCCTTTGGATGCCAACCGGGCTATGGTGCAGATTCTGCCGATACTGGTGCGTCCGGACAAAGCGGGACAACTGCGCGTGCAGGATATCACTGTTGAATATCGCAGTGGACGCAAACAAACAGTCAAAATTCCACCGTTAGAGGTATGTTCTACCGCACAAATCAAATGGTATGACGCCCCGGTACCGTACGGAGCGCTCTGGTACACTTACCCCAAGGATGCTTATGTGCACCAACCGGTCAAGGCGTGTCTGAAACTTTTTATCCTGCAAGATTGTTACGTAAGCAACCTGCCGCAGATGCACTCTGTGGGGGTCAAGATAAGCACGCTGCAGCCCGCTGTGCAGGGAGTCCTCGCCATGGTACAAGGACAGCTCATGGAGAATCCAACGGCTTTTGCTCGCGGTCAGAATTGGCGCACTGCTGATTTTTCCGGCGAGCTCACGCCATTTCGCGAGGGAACATCCGACATCACCGGCAAAATTTTACTCGCTCGCCAGCGCGGTTTTTTCACCATGGGACAAGAAGAAGTTCCCCTGCCCACGCTCACGCTCTCGGCGCTCCCTCTGCCACCCGGCGCGCCGCCAGACTTTGCGGACACAGTAGGCCAATACTCCATCACCACCAAATGCGATGCCTCAACCCTCGCCATGAATGAGGCCGTAGAGGTGCAAATCACCGTCCGCGGCACCGGCAATCTGCAGCAGCTTGCATGCCCCGCCCCGGACGCACCCGATGCATGGAAACTCGTCCCCGCTACCCGTAAACCCATCGTCTCGGCCAGTGGTGAAACAGTCGGCATGGTGTTCTCTCAACTCATGCGACCGATCACAGAAGTGGACGGCATCCCAGCCTTTTCATTTTCCTATTTTGATCCCACTGCCATGGCGTACAAGCGCGCAATCTCTCCGCCTATTGCTCTTACCTGGCGCCAGACAGACACCGCCGCAACCACGCTCATGCAAACCGCCGCCACGCCGCCACCTGCCGGGTCTGTTCCCGTAGCCGAGCTCACCGATATCTACGACTTCATCCCCGTGAATGACGACACGCAACGTACCATTGTCCTGCCACGCGCGCTCTGGTATCTGCTCTACCTGCCGGGGCTTCTCATTTTTGCCTACGTGGCGTGGCGCCGCGGTGTACGTTTTCTTTCCGGGAAATCTGCCGAGCGTGCGCGCGAGCGCGCTCTCTCGGCAATCTCTGCTGAGCAAGATTCACTCACCTTCCTCAAACGCATCGGAGCTTTCATCGAGGCGCATGTCCCGGAGGCAGCTCGCGATGACGCGCTGCAGCACGTCCTGCAACGCCGAGATGACGAAGCTTTCCGTCCCGGGGCAAAGCCGGACGTGCCCGAAGACGAACGTGCTGCCATGCTGCAAGCTGTGCGCAAGGCTCTGCAAAAGTCGCTCAGTTGCCTCTGTTTTGCCCTGTTCGCTCTGCTGACTTTCGCCAGCGCCAACGATGGCTCGCCGCAAGAACTCTACGCCGCCCGGCAATATTCCAAGGCGCTCGACATCCTGCACAAAGAGCAGTTGAAACTCGGCGAAGATGCTCCGGGCTCTGCGCTCCTGTTCTATGACATGGGAACCTGCCAATACCGTCTTGGCAAGCCAGGGGAGGCTGCGCTCAACTTCGCGCGCGCCCTGCTGCTCCACCCATCATTTCCGGAGGCGCGCGCCAACCTCGACTTCATCCAGCGCAAAGAGGGCGCCCTGCTCCCCGTGCGCACGAATGCTGAGCGCGTGTTCACTCTGCTTTCCTGCGGTCAACTGTGGATTGCGACGATTGTCTGCTCCGCCGCCCTTCTGCTATGCATCGGGCTGCACATGATCATGCGCCGTCACCTCGCATGGCTCACTGCCGCCACGGCTCTCTCCGCGGTGCTCTGCCTTCTCTGTGCAGTGGATTGGATCTACTACACCACGCGGGAGTCCGCCGACCTCTCCTCCCTGCCGCCCTCTGACTTAGCCTACGTCCTGCGCAGCACCCCGCTGCAAACAGCGGCAAGTCCCGATGCCTCAATGATCCTCCGTCTTACTCCCTCATCCCCGCTGCATTTGCTCGCCCAACGCGGCTCCTTTTCCTACGTGGAGACAGCTACCGGACAACGCGGCTGGATTGCTTCTGCCGACATCGAATCACTGGCTCTTCCGGGTTCGACTCCTCGCCTGCCTATTTCCATCCGCTTTCGTTAAGAGTTCGCTTGCTTCCGGACTCGCATCGCACAGTCTGCCGGACCACTTTCCATTGGCTTATTTTATAGAATCAGCGACCCGAAACGTCCCCTTTGAACGAACGCGAGCGGGAGTTGACGCAAGCCGTACCCGGAGCGCCTGAAAAGGGTCAACAGGAGCGGGAGAGGACGTATTGCAGGATGCCTCCGGCGCGGAAATACTCCAGTTCAATGGGAGTATCGAGGCGCACGATGAGAGGCAGAGAAAAGGCTGCCTCCTGAGTCGGCTGCACGTGCAGGGTCGCGATGCAACGCGGAGTCATCTCATCGCTGAGCCCCGTGATGGAGAAGAGAGCGTCCTTCAAGTCGCGCACGCGGTCGTAATCCGCCGGGTCGGCAAAAACGAGCGGGAGTACGCCCATGCCAATGAGGTTGGAACGGTGGATACGCTCAAAGCTCTTAGCAACCACCGCCCGCACGCCAAGCAAGGAAGTGCCCTTAGCTGCCCAATCACGACTGGAACCCATGCCATAATCCGCTCCACCGATGATGATGGCCGGCACGCCCTCCGCCTTGTAGGCCATTCCCGCATCATAGATGAAAGTAGGAGTACCGACAGGCGCAGCCACCTCAACATCCGGCGCGCTCACCGCGCGGTCGCCGAAATACAGGGTGTAACCGCCCTCGACATCGGGCGTCATCAAATTGCGAATACGCACGTTGGCAAAGGTGCCGCGAACCATCACTTCATCATTGCCGCGGCGAGAGCCGAATGTATTAAAATCGCGCTGCTGCACACCGTGCTCCGCCAGAAACAGTCCCGCCGGACCGGTAGGCTTAATGGCGCCGGCCGGAGAAATGTGATCCGTTGTCACGCTGTCGCCGAAAATGCCGAGGGCGCGCGCACCAGTGATATCGCGGATCGGCTGTTTTTCGCCGGAAAAGTCATCAAAAAACGGCGGACGGTGAATGTAGGTGGAATCTGCTCGCCAAGCAAAAGTTGCGCCCTGCGGTGCGCAAATGGCATCCCATTCCGGCGTGGGCGCCCCGTAGCACGCGAGGTATTCCTGCGGCGTGCATGTCTGAGTCCGCGCAGCAGTGAATTCCTGCGGCGTGGGCCAAATATCGCGCAAGAATACGGGCTGTCCTTCGCTGGTATGCCCCAGCGGCTCGTTCTCCATATCAATATCCACCCGACCGGCCAAAGCAAAGGCCACCACCAACGGGGGCGACATGAGGAAGTTTGCTTTCACTCGAGGATGAATGCGCGCCTCGAAGTTGCGGTTGCCGGAGAGAACCGAGCAGGAAATGAGGGGATGCTGCTCAAGGGCTTGCTCAATGGAACTGTTGAGCGGGCCGGAATTGCCGATGCACGTGGTACAGCCGTAACCGACGATGGAAAAGCCGATGGCATCCAGCGCAGCGCTGAGACCCGCGTGCGCAAAGTACTGCGCAGCCGCACGAGAGCCCGGCGCCATGCTCGTCTTCACATGCGCGGGTACGCGCAGCCCGAACGAAAGCGCTTTCTTGGCAAGAATGCCCGCTGCGAGCATGAGGTCCTCGTTGCTGGTATTGGTGCAACTCGTGATAGCAGCTACGAGAATAGAACCATCGCGCAGCTCCACATCGTGCTGCGTGGAAGCATCCGGGTTACCCGCATCGCCGCGCATCTGCACGCGCACTGTATCCGCGTTCGCGGGGCGTCCGAAGGTTCCCTCGCAGATGCTCGAAAAACTCTGCTTGAGCTCCGCGAGCGGGATGAGATCCTGCGGGCGACGCGGACCGGCCACAGCGGGCTGCACACTATCCAAGTCAAGTGTCAACGTCGCGCTGTAATCAATCTCCCCGGCCTGCGGCATGCCGAACATCTGCTGGGCGCGGTAATATGCCACATAGGTATCCACATGCTCGCGGCTGCGGCCCGTAGCCAACAAATAGTCCGCGCTCACTTCATCCATGGGGAAAAAGCCCATGGTGGCGCCATATTCCGGCGCCATGTTGGCCACCGTGGCGCGATCCGGCAGAGAGAGAGCCGCCGCGCCCTCTCCATAAAATTCCACGAACTTGCCCACCACTCCATGCGCGCGCAGCATCTGGGTGACCCGCAGGGCCAAATCAGTTGCCGTCACACCCGGACGCAAACGCCCCGTGAGTTGCACCCCCACCACCTCCGGAGCAAGGAACGTGATTGGCTGCCCCAGCATGCCCGCCTCAGCCTCAATTCCACCCACGCCCCAAGCAACGACGCCCAAGCCATTGATCATGGTAGTGTGCGAATCGGTCCCCACCAAGGAATCCGGGTAAAGAATATCGCCGCTCTGCATAACCCCGCGAGCGAGGCGCTCCAGATTGACCTGATGCACAATACCGGTACCGGGCGGGACCACTGAGAAAGAACGGAACGCCTGCTGGCCCCATTTAAGGAACTCGTAGCGCTCGGCGTTGCGCTCAAACTCCCGCGTCATGTTCTTGTGCAAAGCCTCGGGAAACCCCGCCCAATCCACCTGCACCGAATGGTCCACCACCAAATCCACCGGCACCAGAGGCTCGACCGCCCCGGCTTGCTTGCCTCGATCCCTCAGCGCATCCCTCATGGCCGCTAAATCTACCAGCAAAGGCACGCCTGTCAGGTCCTGCAAAATAATACGAGCCACCGTGAAAGGCACCTCATAATCTGCCTTGACATCAGACCGCCAGCCGGCCAGGTTTGTCACGTCCTGCTGCGTCACGCGCAGTCCATCACAGTTGCGCAGCACACTCTCCAGCACAATGCGCAGGGAAATCGGCATGCGCCGGATACCAGGGAAACCCTGCTCTGCAAGAGCCGGCAGGGAATAAAATCGCGCGCTCTTACCTTCTCCCGTGGTCAATGTGCGTATCGTATCCATCGTATTACCTTCTTTGGAACTCGCGCATAGTGTACTCTCATCCTTCACAAATGCAAGGAGAAAAAATTTAGATCATCGAAAAAGTGTGAAAACGCGCGGCTCAGTCAATTTCGCTGGAGGCGCAAAAAACAGCGCACCATACAACGCAAAGCGTTGACGATTTACGATTACAATTTGGAAAGTGTGCGCGCTGGGCGCGGCGGGGATGCCGAGCCGGTGCGTAGCGGAATTGCCGAATCATTCACGGTTTGACATCTTGTCGGGCTTACTTTCTTTGACGCCTCGTCACCACACTACCTCTGAACCCTGCGGGCAGCGTTTGCTCGCTGTCTTAACTGTTCTACACCGTCGACAGTTTTGTCTGTTGGAAACGCATGGGGAATGGATTGAACGAGTCCGAAGAAATTTTATTGGGTCTCGTGTGGTCTGGAGCGCATTGCCTCAACAATAATGTCACCGAAAGGCCGCACCGAACAGAAAATGAACAAACGCGCAAGAAGTGTGTTGCTTTCCGCAGATTGTCATTCGACTGTTGAGCGGCATGAAAATACCGAGGCGCTACGTGGAAACGAAAGGTTGCCTCATCCTCACTCCTTCGCGCCGCGCTCTTGGAGGAGTTTGATGACATCATCACCCAGCTTCTGCTCTCTTGCGAGCTGTAAGATGGATTTGCCGTCTTTGTTCTTGTGGTTTAAGTCAACTCCTGCTTCAATAAAGGCGCGTAGCACGCCGACAATCCTGTACTTTGCAGAGGAAATAAAGTTGGCGAGAAGGGAGTTGCCGTTTTCGTCGACTTCATTCGGATTCTCGCCTGTTTTGAAAAATGCGCGAAGGGCATAGGTGTTGAAAGATCGCCAGTCAATGTCGTCTTTTTTTGCCCACGCCATCAGCTCCGGTTTGTAACCGTGCTTCTTGAGAATTTGGATAACATCAACGTAATCCTCGTAGAGTCTGGCAGGACCACCTGGACCATGTCCGGGAGTCATGGAATCCTCCATGATCCGATCCGTCACGTCTTTGGGGATGCGGGCGCCGAGCTTCAGCAGCGGCTCGATTTTCTCCGGAAGCAGCGGCGGCTTGTTTTCCAGCGGATCCACGACCTGAAGTTCTCCGGGGTCGATTCCCTTTCCCTTGAGCAGCTTCACGACCTCCACCGCACCTTCCTTCATCGCGAGACTCATGGCTGATTTCTCTTCATCTTTCTCCCCGCATTTCACGGTCGGGTCCACTCCGGCATCCAGCAGACGCTTAGCAATCTTGGGGCTCCCAATGCCGTGGACCATAAGCGTGGTCCGTCCATCTTTATCTTTTGCCAGCGGGTCGGCGCCGGCATCGAGCAGCATGAGGGCCAGCTTCTCTCGTCCGGCGGGGGAGATTTCCAGTTCCCGCCATTCCTGAGCCAGGATGTCCTTGGGCACGTCCGCCCCCGCCTTGAGCAGCAGCTCCACGATGCGCAAGATGTCCGCTTCCTCCCTCTTGCTCACGGAGACAAGCTCGTCTTCTTGCGTATAGATATCCCCCCACATTTCTTCCCCGTAGATCACATAATAGATGACTCCCTTTCCCTCGGAATCTTTGGCATGCACATCGGCTCCGGCATCCAGCAGACGCTTAGCAATCTTGGGTACCCCAATGCCGTTGACCATGAGGGTGGTCTTCCCGCTTTCACTTTTTGCCAATGGGTCGGCTCCGGCATCCAGCAGCATCAGAGCCAGCTTTTCCCGTCCGGCAGGGGATATCTCCGGGCGCAGTGCACCCTGAGCCAAGATGTCCTTGGGCACGTCCGCCCCCGCCTTGAGCAGCAGCTCCACCATGCTCAGGATGTCCGCTTCCGCCTTCTTGTTCACGGTACCTATGGATCCCCCGCAAACGGCGTAATAGATGACGCCATTCCCCGCAGAATCCTTGGCGTGCACATCAGCCCCGGCATCCAGCAGGCGTTTCACAATCTCGGTGCGATGTGTAGCATTTTTCCGCGTTGCGGAACTGGTGGCTGCTATCAGCGGAGTCATGCCGTAAGGTTCTTTTTGATCGTCTCCCGCCTTTTTACCCGGTATATTGGGATTCGCTCCGCGAGCAAGGAGCAGTTGCACATCGGGCAAGTCAACCTCGTTTGCTGCTTGGTGAAGAAGCGTTGCAGAGTTTCTATACGCCACAGTTTGATCATTGTAGTATACAGATCCACCCCAACGGTTCATTCCACATGCCTTCGAACTCACTTTCACAGGCAATGTTTTCACATCGGCCTTGGCTCCGGCGTCAATGAGAGCGAGGATAAAACTTGCGCTTGTGTTGTTCTCGTCATCCTGCTTCGTCGCCTCTTCCAGAATTTTGTCCGGATCCTGGAGCGTTGCGCCCGCCTTGAGGAGTGTTCGCAGCATGGCCCCGTCGCGCTTTTTGATGGTCGCCTCCATGAGCTTTTCGTCCTTGGCGTCCAGACCGGCGTCCAGCAGAGCTTGCAGCATTTTTGCATCGGAGATAAAGGAGAATATCTCCGGATTTTGGAGCAGAGTCGAATCTTGTTTCAGGAGTTCAAGCGCAGTCTCTTTTTGCTTCAGTCGGAGCGCGATATTCATTTGCCGCGCGGGTGTTGTAACGTCCTCTTTGACCCCGAGCGCGCAGAGGAGTCGTAGCGATTCCGCTTTCACGCTGGAGAGGTCCTTCGGAAGGACGAACTTACGCGCGCCGATGCGGTAAAGCAGGGCCGGTTTCATGGAGTCCTTCATAAGCCAAACCACCTCCCATTCTTTATTTTTCAGCTTGCTGAGGTCCTCTGCCTTTGCCCAACGCAGCATGAGAATTGCATCCGCTCCTGAGAAAGAAGAGATACTTTCTTCATCAATTTCACCCGGAGACGCGTGATGCTTTTCGTACATGTCACGCGCTTCCTGTCGGCTCAGCGGCTGCTTTTCCTTCTCGAGCGCTGTCAGGATTTCGCGCATGTCTCCGTGAGCCACGCTGCCCGCCGTCTTGCCTTTCTTGCTTTTGATAGTGGCATCGGCACCTTTCGCTACGAGCCAACAGACGGCGAGTTTGTTGTTCTGCGCGGCGGCGTGCATGAGGGCAGTCTGACCGAGCTTGTCCACGGCGTTCACATTGCCGCCCTTTTCAATCGCCTTGAGCTTTTGGAGCAGGGAAGCGGCACGCTCCTGCTCCTTGCTGAGCTTGGCGCCCTTTGCCTGCTTCCCCGTGCCTGCCGGGAAGAGGAGTTCCACTCCCTGCTGAGGCAAATTCGGCGTCGCTTCCTTTTCCTGACCGCTCGCCATGCCTAGCCCCATCAGCACGACGGTGAGCACAGATGCGATAAAACGCTTACAACAAACTAATAACAAATACGGGGGTAATGGAGGAATTCATGGTAACGTTTTGCGTTAGAGACAACGGCAATTTACCATAATACATCGGACAAGGCAAGTAAAATAACAAGGAAAGAAAAAAAATCGGTGCTCAGTCAATTTCGCCGGAGGCGTAAAAACAGCGCGCCATACAATTCAATTCGTTGATTATTTACAAATGACGATTTGGAAGCAAGCGCACCGGGCGTGAGAGGCGGAGCAAAAGCGTTATTTTTTTGTGCGAATGTTCTGTTGTATTTCATGTTGCGATCCGCGATATTCCGGTGCAGTCATGCCTTCCTCTCAGCAAAGGTGTATCACCATTCTGCAACGCGTGTTGCAGGGAAAGCAAGGTTGAAGCGCTGATTTTCTCTCTTATCCCTTCATGGCCTGTCTCAGCGAATTTGCCGGAGGCCCGAAAACGCGTTTGCCATGAGGCTTGACAAGGAAGAGTTCATCAAGGAAAATGAATGCGTTCCACAATAGACCCCAGTGGTAAACTAAATGTCCGGCCATGAACAAGCAAACGATGAGCAATCAACCTGAATGGATCCATGTGCGCGGCGGGCGGGTGCATAATCTGAAAAACATTGATGTGGATGTACCGCTGCACAAGGTGGTGGGCATTGCAGGGGTGTCTGGCTCGGGAAAATCATCACTCGCACTCGGAATTTTGTATGCCGAGGGCTCACGGCGCTACCTGGAATCTCTTTCTACTTACACACGACGACGTATGACACAAGCAGAAAAGGCTCAGGTGGACGAAGTGCTGCATGTGCCAGCAGCGTTGGCACTGAGACAAAGGCCCGGAGTTCCCGGCATTCGCAGCACATTCGGCACGGGCACTGAGTTACTCAACGTCCTGCGGCTCATGTTCTCGCGTCTGGCGAGCCATCGCTGTCCGCGCGGACACTATGTGCCTCCCTCGCTGCATGTGGCGGCGGATCAAGACCTGGTGTGTCCCACGTGCGGGGAACATTTTATGGCTCCCGGAGCAGAGGAGCTGGCCTTCAACAGCCAAGGAGCGTGCAAACGCTGCGATGGCACGGGAATCGTGCTGACAGTAGACGAGAGCACGCTGGTGCCCGATGAATCGCTCTCGATCGATGAGGGAGCTGTGGCGCCGTGGCAAACGCTCATGTGGTCGCTGATGAAGGATATTGCGCGCGAGATGGGCGTGCGAACGGATGTTCCCTTTTGCAAACTCACGAAAAAAGAACGCGACATTGTTTTCCACGGTCCCGCGGTCAAGAAAAACATCATCTACCAGAACATGACCAGCGGCGCGGCAGGCGATATGGATTTCACTTATTTTAACGCCACATACACCGTAGAAAACGCCCTCTCCAAAGTGAAGGATGAAAAAGGGATGAAACGCGTGGAAAAATTCCTGAGGCGCGATGTATGCCCGGAGTGCGGGGGAACGCGCCTGAGTGACCGTGCGCGAGCTCCGCGGCTGCGCGGCGTCTCACTTGCGAAGGTGTGCACGCTCCCATTGGCGGAGCTTGAGGAATGGGTGCGAGGCGTACCGGCCTCACTGCCGCGCGAGATGCGTCCGATGGCGGAGAGCATCTGCGCTTCCTTCCACAGCGCCTCAAAACGATTGATGGATTTGGGGCTCACCTATTTATCACCGGATCGCGCGGCATCGACACTCTCTACCGGCGAAAGGCAACGCATGCAACTGGCGCGCGCCGTGCGCAACCGCACCACCGGCGTACTCTACGTGCTCGATGAACCCTCAATCGGTCTGCATCCCAGCAACATTGAGGGACTCATCGGCGTGATGCACGATTTGATGGCCGATGGCAATACTGTGGTTCTGGTGGATCACGATGCACATATTTTGAGGGAGTCGGACTGGCTCATCGAACTCGGACCCGAGGCTGGGGCGGGCGGTGGGCATATCATTGCGCAAGGACCGCTCAAGCAGGTCATGCATGACACGCATTCACGCATTGCTCCCTTTCTCAATGGCAAGAAGCGCATCAGCACCGGCACTCCTCCACCCGCAAAAGAGATGTTTGAACTAGGACGCATCAGCATGTCCACCGGCGCCATTCACACCGTCAAACCGCTGCACGTGGATTTTCCGAAGGGGAGAATGAGCGTCATCACCGGCGTGTCAGGTTCTGGCAAAACGACCATGATTCTCGAGAGCCTCGTGCCCGCGCTGGAGTCTAAGTTGAAAGGACAGAATTTGCCGGAGCACGTGCACAGCATCAGCGCGGAAGGCATTAAACAAGTAAAGCTCATCGACGCTACACCCATCGGCATCAATGTGCGCTCCACCGTGGCTACCTATGCAGATGTACACGATGAGCTCCGCAAAGCCTTTGCCCGCACCCCCGATGCCAAACAACACGGCTGCAAAGCCGGTGATTTTTCCTACAACACAGGCCGCCTGCGGTGCCCTACCTGCGATGGCACCGGAGTCATCAACCTGGATGTCCAATTTTTGCCGGATGTCGAAATACCCTGCCCCGACTGCGGAGGATCACGCTACGCAAAAGAGGCCTACCGCATCCACCGCGTGTCAAAGAAGGATGGTCGAGCCAACACGCTACCCGAGCTGATGGATATGAGCATTGATGAAGCTCTGGCAGCCTGCGCCGATTTACCGCTTGTGGCACGCAGGCTGCAGGTGCTGCACGATCTGGGTCTGGGCTATCTGACCTTGGGGGAAGAAACACCCGGCCTCTCGGGAGGCGAGGCGCAGAGACTCAAGTTAGCTGGTGAAATGGGGCGCGGGCAACAAGATACTGTCTTTGTGTTTGACGAGCCGACCATCGGTTTGCATCCCTTGGACGTGGAGAGTTTGCTACGAGTATTCCGCACTCTCATTGCCCACGGGGCAACGGTCATCATCATTGAGCATGACCTCGATATTATCCGCAATGCCGATTACATCATCGACATGGGACCCGGCGGCGGTGCGCAAGGCGGCAGAATCGTCGCCCGCGGAACACCGGCCGATATCGCAGCCTGCAAAGCATCCCTCACCGGGAAATACATCCGATAATTTGCCAAACCTCCGCCGATCCATGCCTCACCGGCTTTGCAAGCGCCCGCTCTTTCATCTATACCTGAGCGCCGTGCGAGGAATCAATCGAGTAGGGGGCTTTCGCCCCCTCTCACACCACCGTACGTGCCTTTTTATGGCATACGGCGGTTTCCTAACC
>CANRNS010000032.1 GCA_947632055.1 uncultured Akkermansia sp. | reverse complement strand
ACGCATGTGTCCGCCCATCCGCAGGACGCAGTTTATCTCTTTTCGAAAGCGATATGCCGCAATAACGAATGGAAAGCGCTGAATGCAAAGGTAATGCAACTTTCCATAGACCGCTACCGGTCGGACGTTCTTTTCATGAGAGGGTGTTCTCAAGGTCCGGGGAGCGAGATTTTTTAAGGAAAATCGAAAAAAATGATGGACATCTCATTCGAAAAGAGATGAGCAAGCTGTGGAACAAGGCGAGGATGACGGCCTTGTCCGGCATTTGCCACGTATATTGGAGGCGTAAGCTGGGGACAAGTATGCATGTTCGGGATAAGGATAAGAAAAAATGGAACGAAGACGATTCGAGAGGGGACATACGTTATTCTATCCGCTTGCCTAACGGAGTGATAGGATGCAGGATGGAGGCATGAGAACATCCCCATTGTATCATCACCATGTGAGGCAGGGCGCGCAGATAAAGGAGGTAGACGGGTGGGGCATTCCCCATTCGTTCCGCAGTTTGCTGGAGGAACATAAGACAGCGCGCAGCGCCTGCGCCGTGTTTGATATCTCGTCCTTGGCAAAGTTTCATGTAAGCGGCAATGGGGCGACGGGCTGGTTGGAGCAAAAGTTGCAGCAATCGTTGGCAGATGTGCGGGATGGCGCCTGTGTGCCGATGGAGTTGCCCAACGAGACGGGTGGTCGTCTTGTCCGCGTCACCCTGCTGCGGGAGAGTGCGGGGAGTTTTTTCCTGATAGCGTCGGCGGGAAGTGAGGGCGCAGTATTTGAATACTTGAAGAAGCTCCGACCGACCAGCGGCATTGAAGTGCGCAACGAGACGATGGAGCTCTGCGGGATGGCTCTTATTGGCCCGCAGAGCGAGGATGTGCTGCAACGTGTGCTGCAGGGGAATACGGAATTGCCGCAGAAGATGCGATTTACGTGTTTTTATTTGCAGGGGCAGCAGCTCATGCTAGGTCGACTGGGATTGCATGGCGAGAGAGAGGAGGAGAAGGCTTACGAATTTTTCTGCTCGGCCGTGGAGGGAATTCGGTGGTACAAAGAATTTATAGCGGCTGGGGCGCAGCCGTGTGGGTTGGCAACGCGCGAGTGTCTGCGACTCGAGCGGGATTGCGCAGAGTTTGACCATTGTCCGGCGCAATAAAACGCTCTGGCGGAAGGCCATGTTGTTGAAGCGCCACGGCTAAATCTGCCAGCGTTTCTGAATAGCCCTCATTGGCAAGTTGCCACGTGCCGAAATGGCACGCGATGCCCTGCGTGGCTTGCAGGGTCAAAAACGCATCTACGGCGTCTGCCGGACTCGTGTGGTGGGTTCGGATCCAGTTTGGTTTGTAGGCGCCGATGGGAAGCATAGCTACATCCGGAGCGCCCAAGCGTTCGCGAATGCGGGCGAACCAGCGTGTACGGGCGGTGTCGCCGGAAAAATAGAGACGCGGACCATTGTGAGCGATAAGATAGAAGCCGCACCATAGCGAGCGATTAGCGGTATCCGTGGTGCGGTAACGTTTACTCCAGTGGCGCGCGGGAGTGAGGTGCACAGTGAGACGCGGTAGCTGCACACTTTCCCACCAGTCTTTTTCCACGACGCGAACGCCTTTGCCCACATGGTACTCCAGAAGACTGCGTAGACCGAGCGGCAGGATGAAAAGCGGGTGGTCGCGTTGCTCCAGCATGTACAGCGTATCCACGTCGAAGTGGTCGTAGTGGTCGTGCGAGAGCAGGCATATGTCGATGGGCGGCAACTGTTCCCACGCAATGCCGGGTGGGCGTGTGCGGCGCGGGCCAATGCCTTGGATGGGGCTGGTGTAATTGCTCCACACGGGATCGGTGAGGATATTGTAATCAGCCAAGCGCAGTAACATCGTGGAATGATTGACCATGGTGATTTCCCAATCCTGATCGGACACGCGTTGCGCGAGATGCGGTGTGTGCGCGTTGTGGTCAACTTCCGGATACGCGCCACGACGCAGACGATCTTTCAACCAACGAAGAATCGGGGCGGAACCATAGTCGGCAGCGGGTGCGGGTTCTGACACATTGTGAAAAAACTTGCCGTCAAAATGGTCTGTGCGCGGGCCGTGCCATTCGCCCGGACGGCAAAGCGTGCGCGGCAACAGGAGGTCTACTCCTTTTCCGACTGCTGTCAGAGCTCCTAAACCCAGCAGAGAACGCAAAAACCAGCGACGTGTCCTCCCTCGATGAGGCTTGGAATTTGCAGCTCCCTGCATGGGGGCTTCCGGTGGGAGCGAACTCATATCAATGCGGCAACAACAACCGCACCGGGTTGAAGAGAAGCACTTGCAATTCAGCTGCGATGCGGTTGGCCGCAGCCAAGCTCACGCACGTCTCCGCTGCGTAGAACGTGTAGTGCAGGGTATGATGCTGCGGCTCGGTACGTCCGGCGCGGATGCCTACCTTCGGCGTGTGCCCGCGAAGCACCAGGGCAAAGGAGGGATACGTGTCGTCGCTTAATTTTTTTGCTACCTGGGCTCGGGTTGTGTGGGCATCGCAGATGATGATATGAGGGCGGAAGTTTTGTGGCACCGGTTGGTTTTGAGCTCCCTCGCGAGCAATGCGGTATATGCTCATATCCGCGGCGTCTGGCAAGGCGGTCGTCTGTTCGCCCTGCTGCTCAAATAGCAGAACATTTACCTTTTCCTTCGTCCATTCTTCTGTGCTCATGCAAGCTCTAACCATGGCGCGCACAACGTAGTCGAAGACCGAGTAACGCTTCTCCAGAAGTTTCTCACACTGCACGGCAATGGGGAAGCTGATGTTGGCCAATGCACTCATATCCACTTCGGCATCGTACACGTAATAGCCGTCCTTTGGTTCACGCGTCGGTGGCGTGGTAAAATCTGCCAGCTGTGTACCTTGGTTGCCGGTCGGCATCGGTTTGGCGGCGTCCTTTACCGATCCTCGCCGGACATCCGCTGCCATGATGCGCCCGCGCGGACCGCTGCCGCGCAGCTTGGACGGATCCTTTCCCTGCGCCGCGCAGAGTTTGCGTGCTAGTGGAGAGATGAGCATGACCCCATTGCTTTCCAATCAGGCCTCGTAGCGCAATTCGCCGTCAATGTATGTTTTGAGGACGTTAAACTCGTCATCCAGCAGCACCATATCTGCTGTATAACCCGGGCTGATCTTGCCGAGAGCGCGCAGGCCGAGACTTTCAGCCTGATTGAGCGAAGTCGCCTTCACCAACTCGCTGAGTGGCTGACCGGTGATCTTCCACACATTGTAGAGACCTTTGGCGTAGCGCAAGGTAGAACCGGCCAGGTTCCCGCTCTCCAGTCGCGCCACACCATTCTTCACGATGATGGGTAAGCCGCCCAACTGCCCCGGTCCATCCGGCATCCATGAACAGGCCAATGAATCCGTGATCATTATCATCTGGTCAATCGGCTTGTTGGCAAAAGTGAGGTGGAGCATGTCTGCGCACAGGTGGATGGTGTCGCAGATAATCTCGATACGGATGTCGCGGTCGAGCATGCCGGAGCCTACCAGACCGATCTCGCGGTGATGTTGGGGACTCATCTGGTTGCAGAAGTGCGTGAGCCGACGCAGCCCGGCAGCTTTCGCTTTCATGAAGTCGGCATGAGAAGCGGCAGAGTGTCCGGCAGAGCAGGTGATGCCCGCAGCCGTTGCCCGCGCGATGAAGTCGATTGCACCCGGCATTTCCGGCGCCAGCGTAATGTTGAGCACCGGGTAGATAGAGTGCAGCATCATCAGCTCATCCATGTCTGCCGGACGTACAAACGCGGGGTTTTGAGCGCCGCATTGCTTGGGGTTGATGTACGGCCCTTCCAAATGCACGCCCGGAGTTTTCGAGCCGTTCGGCGAATCCGCATATTCTTTCACGCAGCGGCATACATCCGCCAATGTGTTGGTACCCAAGGTAAGCGTGGTGGGCAGCCAGGTAGTCACGCCTTCCTTCATCTTGCAGTCCGCGATGGTGCGAATGCTTTCCACGCTGCAATCGCATGTGTCGCAGCCGCCCGCGCCGTGAGAATGAATGTCAATGAACCCCGGCATGAGCATGTGTCCGTCGGCATCGTGCGTCGCATCAGCCTCGACTGTTTCGCCCGGCTGAAGCACGGCCACTACCTTGCCGTCTTCAATCAAGACACTCCCATCTTTCAGATCGACTCCGGGGGAAATAATGTGTGCATTCGTGATAATTGTCTTCATAGCGGAAAATAGGATGAGTCGGCACGCATTCCACGGCCCGTCGTCATCTTACTCGCTCCTGCCTGTTCTTTCAAGCCTAATTCGTTGCTCCCTCGGGGAAAAAGGTTCTTGGTCAGATTCGCCGAGACAGATAATGAAAGGATAAGACATAAAATCGGTGCCTCAACCTTGTATTTTCTGCAACACGCGCTGCATGCAAAATGATATTGCGAACGAATGGGTTTCATGCTTTGGATAACCTTTTTGCCACGAAATAGGTTGTATCACGAGAATTTTGGAGCTTAGCATTTTCTCCATGCAAGAAGCAGCTCATGTCTTTCTTGTATGCTCATTTTAAGCGATATGCGTTTGATGCTTCCCTTTCATTTATGAGGCGTCAAGCTCCTGGAAAATTCTTTCTTTCCGTTTTGAGCGACCTTTCGGAAACTTCATTTTGAGGCAATGCGGATGAAAATTGTTTTGTCATTGTAGAGAAAATTCGATAGACTAGCAGCGCGATGCGTGTATAATGTGTGAGGGCGTTCGCCTAGTTAATTGGCAACGCGCCGACATGGACAGCTGTCATGATATGAACCGCTTTACACACAGAGTACGCAATTTGGGGTTAGCCGCCATGGCGCTGCTGGTATCGTGCAGTGGTATGGGGAATGCAACGCCGGATTATAACACGATTGGGAAGCAATTTGCAGAGGTGTTGCAGAATTCACACTTCTCGCGCGAGCGCTTCTCCGCGGCCTTGTACACCAAATTCCTGGATTGCTATTTGCAATCCATCGATCCACAGCACCTCTACTTTACTCAAGCTGATGTGGATGCTCTCCGCAAGAAGTATGCAGACTCCTTTGGGGATTATTTGCTCAACCGCGAAACGTCTTCACTCGCCCAGCAACTTTACGGTATGTATGCAGAACGTGCTCTCAAGCACATTGGCCAGGCGGAGGCTATTCTGCATGAATACGAGAAGAATCCGCCGACATTTGATTCACAGCGCACTGTGCCTCGTACCCGCCGCAAGCTGCCACGGGCAAAGGATGAGGCTGAACTCGATCAAGTGTGGCGCGACCAGGTGGAAGATATGATGCTTACCGAGGTGTGCCGCCGTGAAAATGTGGCGCGCTTGGCGGCGGAAAAAGGAAAACCGGATCCCAATGCCAAAGAGCCGTCACCTGCTTCCAAAATCTTGGCGCGGCTCAGGCGTGTGCGCATGGAGGTGCAGGAGGCGGATGAGGAGGATATGGTGACTTATTTGCTCAATGCCGTGGCGCATGTGTACGACCCGCACAGCGATTATATGGGTGCGCGCGAGGAAAAGCAGTTTAAGGACATGATCAAGGCCTCGCTGGTCGGCATCGGCGCACAGCTGCGCGAGGATGATGACGGTTCGACCAAGATTGAGGGCATCGTTAAAGGGGGCCCGGCGGATAAAAATGGGCAGCTTAAGCTCGGTGATCACGTGGTGGCGGTCGATACAAATGCAGATGGCAACTGGACAGATATTCTCTTCATGAGTATCGATAAGGTGGTCAATCTCATTCGTGGCAAAAAAGATGTCCCGGTGCGTCTTCGTGTGCAGAGTGCTGACAGCGGGGATGAGCGCATCGTTACGATCGTACGCGATGAGGTCCCCATGTCCGAGTCGCTGGCAAGTTCACGCATCGTAGATTTGCACGAGCGAGGCCCGCAGGGAGAGGAGCGCACCTACCGTTTGGGTATATTGACTTTGCCATCATTCTACGTGGACATGGATGGAGGGGATGTACACTGCTCCGTTGATGTAAGGCGTATCTTGGCTCGCATGGTACGAGAGAAAGTGCAGGGGCTTGTGATTGATCTGCGTGCCAATGGCGGTGGTTCGTTGGAGGAGGTGCGTAAAATGGTGGGTCTCTTTACTGGGGCAGGTCCGGTGGTGCAGGTGAAAGATGCCCGTGGTCAGGTGGAACGCCTCACTGTGAGTGGCAAACCCAATTTCTCGGGCGAGTTGGTGGTGCTCACCAGCAAGGCGAGCGCCTCGGCTTCCGAGATTTTTGCAGGAGCGATGAAAGATTACGGGCGCGCCGTTATCGTTGGTGATGAGACGACTTTCGGGAAGGGTACGGTGCAGGTGCCGAGGAGTTTGGCGGATTATATGCCTTTCTTTTCATCGCGCGAGGGCTGCGGTCTTATTAAGGTGACCGTACAGAAGTTTTACCGCATCAATGGCGCCTCTACTCAACTGAAAGGCGTAAGCAGTGATATTGAACTGCCTACCGTAACTTCCGGCATGCAGATTGGCGAAGCAGAGATGGATAACGCCATGCCTTATGATTCCATCGCCAAGGCGGGAAGTTATGTACCCAATCCTCATCTAACTGAAATCCTCCCTCAGTTGCGCGAACGAAGCGCTGCCCGTGTGGCGAAGGATCGTGATTTGCAGAACAATGTGTGGTATGCTAATTATCGTCGGCGAATTGTCAAGGAGAACTCGTATTCATTGAACAAGGAAAAGCGTCAGGCTCAGATCGCGGAGCTGCGTGACTTCAAGAAAAAGAGCGATGCAGATCGTAAGCAGCGCTACGAAGTTATGAGCAAGGAAGATGCTGAAAAACTCACCATCTATCGTCTTAAACTTTCTGATCTTGATAGCCGCGATCTTCCCCTGGCATCCAAGGAGGATAAAGACAACTTCATGCGTGAAGCAAAGGACCCGGAGGAGGAGCTGGAGGATTCATTGGACTATCCCTCTGATTTGGATCCTGTGCTGCGTGAGACCCTCTATGTGCTGCGCGATATGATTGACTTGCGCTGAGGAAGATGCCTTCGAGCCAGCCTAAAGAAAACGTGGAGGATAGTTGCGTGCTGAGCGGCCGCACTCTCCGTAGCAGCGTTAGTCCGGGTGAGATGCCGCGGGAAAAACTCATGGCGCGCGGACGAAAAACTCTGACGGATGACGAGCTGCTTGCTATTTTTTTGCGCACGGGGCTGCGCGGGTGCAATGTGTTGGATCTTGCGCGTCAGCTTAAGCAGCGTGCGGGATCGCTTACAGCGCTCGGTCGATTGGAGGCAGTAGAAATCATGGAATTGATGAAAGGGATAGGTCCTGCAAAGGCTGCTACGCTAGCGGCGGTATTTGAATTGGGCAAGCGCGCATTGCAGGAATCTCCGGAACTGAACCGAATTACCAAGCCTCAGGATGTGTACGAACTGATGGCAAATGAACTTCGTTATGAAATGCAAGAGCATTTTTACGTGCTTTCGTTGAATATGCGCAATGAGGTCATCCACCGATCATCTGTAGCCACGGGGACTCTCTCCCGTGTTACTCTGCACCCGCGCGATGTATTCCGGGATCCGATCCGTCACGCCGCTGCGCGTATTGTGCTGGTGCATAACCACCCTAGTGGCAATCCCGCCCCCAGTCAACAGGATATGGAGCTTACGGAGCGTCTTCAGCGCGCTGGGCAAATTATGGCGATCCCTGTGGAAGATCATGTGATTATCGGTACTAAAGGTGCAGATAGGGAGCCCTTTTACAGTTTCAGGTTAGCGGGCAAGCTCGCCGCCATATGATGGACTACCACACCCACAAGCCTGGTTCGCATGGCGGTTATCTGTGTGCTGTGCGGCGGGAGGATTGGGAGCAAGTGGCAGCGGCCTCCCCGGGAATGATCCCTTGCTTCGGGGTGCATCCGTGGTATGCTGAACAAGCTTCGGCAGCGCAAATTGCCTATGATTTGGATGAATACCTGAGCCGTTATCCCCAAGCGCAAGTGGGTGAGTCCGGGCTGGACGCCACCCCGAGCCACTGCGCTACGCTCGATGCTCAGCTGCTGCTGCTGCAAGTCCATTTGGGGGCGGCTTTCAGGCATGAGCGACTGGCACATTTGCACGGCGCAGGCGCCTGGTCAAAGTTGTTGGAGCTCCTGCAACAGCGTGCCCGCAACAATACGTTGCCACGCGTCTTGTTGCACGCGTGGAATGGCTCGCACGAGTTGGCACGTGCTTTTCTCTCGCTGGGAGCTATTTTTTCCGTGGGTGTGCGCGAGCTTATGCATCCCAAAGCAGCGCAACGCTATGCGCGTATCCCTGCCGATAAATTATTTGCAGAATCAGACGATGACCCGGAATCTTTCCCGCAAGCTGTTAAATGGCTCTCTGCTTTGCGCAGGGATATCAATGGATTTTGATTGGTGGCCCTGACTCACCGCGCCCGTGATCGCATGTAGACCCCATCACCCACGGAGAGGACCTCGATGCGCACACGGGCAAGCCCATTGCGGTGAAAACGCAGCTTGTGCGCCACGGCTGTGCTCACATCAATAAGTCTGCCAGCTATATATGGTCCCCGATCAGCGACACGTACCACACAGCTTAACCCATTCTGAAGGTTCGTAACCCGCGCGGTGCAGGGAAGAGGCAGGGTGCGGTGCGCAGCGTAGTATTGGTGACGGTAAAGACGTTCGCCGATGGCTCCTCGGGCCCCGTTTGCTTCGTAGTGTGAGGCGATACCCACTGTATCGTAGCGCAGTGCCTGCTCTACATTCATCGGCACAAAGCGAAGACCTTTGAGCGTGTAGGGGGCCATCTTGTAGCCGCGGTATGGCGGCTGGGCCGCGCCATGTTGCTGGCAGGCCGCCACCATCAACGCCACCGACACGCTCAGAACTTTCCGAATCAGCTTTTGCACCTTTGGAACACGGCGAGGGGTTACATGCACATACCGCCATCACACACGAGTACTTGTCCGGTGATATAGCGAGCCTCATCAGAGGCCAAAAAGAGGGCACAGTTGGCTATGTCATCCGGTCTGCCCATGTCTGCCAACGGTATGCGTGCGAGTATAGCTTCCCTCGCTTTGTCTGGAATGGCATCCGTCATCTCTGTAGCGATAAACCCGGGAGCAATGGCATTGCTCGTTACCTTCCGACCGGCAAGCTCCTGAGCTACCGACTTGGTAAAACCGATCACTCCTGCTTTGGATGCCGCGTAGTTCGCCTGGCCCGCATTGCCGGAAATACCAACAATAGAGCTCAAATTGATAATGCGACCTGCCGGACTCTTCATCAACACGCGCTGCAGAGCCTTGACAAAGAGAAAGGCGCTCTTCAGGTTTGTGGTGACCACGGCATCCCAATCTTCTTCCTTCATGCGCATGAGCAAGCCATCCCGTGTGATGCCCGCATTGTTGACCAAAATATCCACAGTGGGGTACTCTGCCAATATGGTCTTCACACAGGCGTCCACAGCCGCAGCGTCTGCAACGTCGCATGGAAATGCCTTGCAGCTTCCAGGCAGTTCCTGATTGATGCGCTCCGCCGCCCCCTCGCACGAGGCCGCGTTGCGCGAGATGAGCACGACCTTTGCTCCCTCTTGCGCAAAGCGATGAGCAATGGCATAGCCTATACCGCGACCGGCTCCGGTCACGATAGCTGTTTTTCCTGCAAGTCTGTTGTTCATACGCTGGCTATTCTAGCTGATTTTTGTCGCTGTGTCAATGAACCCTTCCAAGGCAATCTCATTTGAGAGAAGCTGATCGATGGAGATAACGCTCATGTTGACTGTCATTATGGTCGATACGCATTGAAAAATATGCACAATATGTATACTATCAACACTACACATCATAATTCGTCCTATCCTAGATAGGCAACCGCACGTTCTCATGCGCTTGCCTTGGTATGTCACACTTGAAACTTGACGAGTCGCGGTGAATGCGGTTTGCTGTGTGGGAGATTTTCTGAGGGCTACACTATGGCAAAACAACTCATCATCGCAGAGAAACCGAGCGTGGCAGCCGACTTGGCGCGCGTGCTCGGCAAGAAATACGGGAAGTTTAAAAAGGATGAGGCAGCAGGCGGTTTCTCAAACGAGAAACTTATCATCAGCTCGGCTGTCGGTCACTTGGTGGAGCAAAAGAAACCGCAGACAAAAGAGGGAAAGAGCTTGCCGTGGAAGATGGAGTACTTGCCCGTCATGCCGGATGTGATGGAACTGGAGCCCATCGCCAGATCGGCAGACAAGTTGCGCAGAATACTCAAACTTGCCCGCAGCAAGGAAGTGGACTCGTTGGTGAATGCGTGTGATGCCGGGCGCGAGGGAGAGTTGATTTTCCGCAATATCATCCGCTATGGCGGAATCAAAAAACCTCTTTATCGTCTGTGGATGCAGAGCATGACGGATGATGCGATTTTGGAAGCCTGGCAGCAGCTCAAGAAGGATGAAGACATGTTGCATCTGGCGGATGCTGCCGTATGTCGCTCTGAGGCTGATTGGTTGGTGGGACTTAACAGTACGCGCGCCCTCACGGTGTTGCAGTCGGCCGCCGGTGGTTTTCATGTGACTCCGACCGGACGCGTGCAAACTCCGACGCTTGCAATTTTGGCGGCCCGGCAAAAGGAGGTCCTTTCTTTTACCCCTGAAACCTATTATGAGGTGCATGCCACTTTCGAAGCCACAGGCGGCAGTTATCTCTCTAAATGGATCAACCCTGACCTGAAGCGTGATGAGAAAGCCCCTCAGCGTACTCGCGAACGTCTTTGGAGCGCCGAAGAGGCTGCGGCTGTGGCAGCCCGCTGCGTGGGCCGAGTTGGCGTCGTGGAGGAAAAACGTAAGCCTGTGAGTGTGCCTGCGCCGTTGCTTTTTGATCTTACCGCCTTGCAAAAGGAGGCGAGCAACCGTTTCGCTTTTTCGGCAAGTCGCACACTCCAGCTGGCGCAAGAATGCTATGAGAAGCACAAAGTGCTTACGTATCCGCGTACGGATTCCAAATTCCTGCCGAATGACTATTTGGGCGTGGTGACACGCACGGTGCAAGGGATTGCGGACAATATGCCGGAGTTTGCTCAGTATGCGCAAGGTATTTTGCAGGAGGGGGGCATTCATCCCACCCGACGCGTGTTTGACAGTTCCAAGGTGAGCGACCACTTCGCCATCATCCCCACGGGCAAGTTTGTTAATTTGAACGGGGACGCCGCCCGCATTTTCAACTTGGTGGTGCAGCGCTTCCTTGGCGTCTTTATGCCCAATGCGCAGTACGAGGATACAGAACGTTTCACGACGATCTCTACCCAAGCTGGCAAGGATCTTTTTTATGCTCACGGACGCGTGTTGCTTACTCCCGGTTGGCGGGCTCTTTACAACAACGAACGTAAGAAAAAGGATGAGCTATGTCGCGTTCAGCCGAATGAAAAAGTGCAAGCACGCGTGGTGGAGCCTGTGGAGGATACTACGAAGCCGCCTGCTGCTTATACGGAAGCGACCCTGCTGACCGCCATGGAAAATGCTGGAAAGTTGGTGGAAGATGATGAACTGGCGTCTGCTATGAAGGAGCGCGGCTTGGGTACGCCGGCCACGCGTGCGTCCATCATTGAGGGTTTGCTGGCGCAGGAGTATGTTGCCCGAGATGGTAAGGATTTGGTAGCTACTCGCCACGGCATGGATCTCATTGACCTTTTGGGCAAGATAGGCCTGAGCACCCTCTCTAGTCCGGAACTCACTGGTGAATGGGAGTACCGGCTCAAGCAGATGGAAAATGGCAAATTGAAACGCTCCTCATTCATGCGCGACATACGAGCGTACACCACGGATATTGTGAATGCCGTGCGCAACTACATGTGCGCCGGTAAGCACGAGGATCTGCCTGTCGTTTGTCCGGCGTGCGGCGAGAAAGGGATGGAAAGTCGTGTGGATTCTGTGGCATGCAAGCATTGTCGATTCCACGTGCGGCGCATCTATGCAGGACTTAGCTTGAGTGATGAGCAATGTGCACAGCTCATTGTTGAAGGGCGTTTACCGGCGATGGATGGTTTCCGCTCGCGCTTTGGCAAGGAGTTTCGCGCCGGTTTAGTACTGGTGAAGCCGGAGACTTCGAAAGCTGCATGGAAAGTCGAATTCTACTTTGAGGATGACAAGAAAGAGGACGATAAGGAGGTTGATGTCACTCAGCACAGTCTTGGGTACGTGCCAACGCTCAACCAGGGAAATCTGGAGATGTTCGAAAATGACAAGCAATGGGTCGTTCCGGATTTTACGCGTCCCGGAGGCAAAAAGAAAGGTTTTAGTATGTCGCGGGTCATTTTGGACAAGCAACTGGAACTGGCGGTGGCACGCCAAGTGTTGGAGAAGGGAAAGAGTGAGCTTCTTTCCGGTTTTGTCTCCCAGCGCACGCATAAAACCTTCGATGCCTACTTGAAGCTTGATGAGGTCAGGGGTGGTGTAAGGTTTGATTTCCCGCCTCGCGAAAGATCTGAGTCTAAAGTCGAAAAATCTGCAAACGCAAAGGTGCTGGTGGATATCGATGTCAAGGGAGCCATTAAACATGGGATGGTTACCGTAAAGGGAAAGGGAGAACACCAACTGCTCGAAGTCAAAGAGGGGTGGCTTGTGGAGGGCGTGAGCATTGGTAAAAGCCGTAGGCCGCTCGTGCTGGTTCACGAGATGTGCGGCGTTCAACTTGATGAGAAACTGGTGCGCGAGTTGCTCAGCAAAGGGAAGACGGGGTTGATCAAGGACTTTATAAGCCGGAAAAATGGTCACAAGTTTGAGGCGCGCCTTGTGTTCAACGCCACATCCGGTCGCGTGACTTACGAATTTCCATCCCGAAAATAGCCTATGGCACGTGGTGCCACACACAGCTTCCTTTTGCCGGATGCCTTCACGATCGGAATCATCTTGAGCATCCTGATGGGGTTTGTGGTACCTTGTCGGGGGAGTGCAGCCGTGTTCTTTGAGTGGCTCACACAGGCGGCCATCGTGTTATTGTTTTTTTTGTACGGGGTAAAGTTATCGCGCCGCTCGGTGGTGGATGGGATGCTGAATTGGCGGTTGCAAGGCGTGGTACTGCTGTCGACTTTTCTGTTGTTTCCTGTGGTTGTGTGGTTGGGACGTGGTGCGTTGGAGTCAATGGTGGGGGCGGCGTTGTTTTCTGGTTTGCTGTACGTGGCGTGCCTGCCATCTACGGTGCAAAGCAGCATTGCATTCACCTCCATTGCGGGGGGCAATGTGCCAGCAGCGGTGTGCTCGGCTTCTGTATCCAGTCTTTTCGGGGTTGTGCTTACCCCTCTGCTCGTGGGCATGCTCTTTTCGATCGACCACGCGCTGGGTGCGCGTGTGGGGATGGATGCCGTACTGACTATCAGCTACCAGATCCTGCTCCCCTTTGCTTTGGGACAAGCCGTGCAGCGTCTCCTGAAGCCGTGGGCGGATCGTCATCGTTCACTTATTGCCCTGAATGATCGATTTACCATCTGGTTGGTGGTGTACACTTCATTTTCATCGGCTACTGTCCAAGGGTATTGGCACCAGCTTTCATGGTC
The DNA here is from genome assembly GCA_947632055.1 of uncultured Akkermansia sp. Lineage (GTDB taxonomy): Bacteria > Verrucomicrobiota > Verrucomicrobiia > Verrucomicrobiales > Akkermansiaceae > Akkermansia. The sequence continues at coordinate 5,055 of CANRNS010000032.1, read as the reverse complement.
TCAGCTGGCGGGCCTTATCGGCGCGTCTCTGCTTTTGTTGACGGTAATTCAGCTCATCATTTGGGGAGTTTGCCGCTTTCTGCATTTTGACCGCGCGGACAGCATCACCATCCTCTTTTGCGGGTCGAAAAAAAGTTTGGCGGTGGGAGCGCCCATGATGTTGGCGATCTTTGGAGAGTTGGACAATAACTTGCTGTTGCCGCTTATGGTCTTTCACCAAGTACAGCTCATGGTGTGCTCGCAATTGGCGGGGCGTTGGCAGCGCGCCGGGGCGACCGATAATCAGCGCGAGTAAGTACGCAGCGTGAAGCCTTCGTGTTCCTCCGGTTCAGAGACTCGTTTAAATTGCCCCTCAAAGGGAGGGAGAAACGTGTCCGCTTCATGCTTGCCGTGGACGTGCGATACGTGCAGTTTGTCCATCTTCGGCAGCAGCATAGCATATATTTGCGCCCCGCCGATAACCATGACCTCCGAGTCTTGCAGTTCCATCTGCTCAAGCTCTTCCAAGTTGTGAATGACGATGGCTCCCTCTGCCGCGCCGTACGCGGGGTCACGGGTCAGCACGATATTTTGCCGTCCGGGGAGCAGGCGCCCTATGCTCTCATGTGTCTTGCGGCCCATAAGCACCGGGTGTCCCATGGTAAGCCGTTTGAAGAGTTTCATATCTTCCGAAAGGCGCCAGGGGATGCTGCCGCGGTGTCCGATGGCGCGTGCATCGTCCATGGCAACAACACCGGTGAGCGTGATGGTCATACTGAGATGGAGGCTTTGATGTGCGGATGCGGGTTGTAGTTTTCGAGGCTGAAGTCCTCGTAACGGAAAGCGTCAATCGCAGTGACGGTGGGGTTGATATGCATGGTGGGCAGGGGGCGCGGCTCGCGAGTGAGCTGCAGCTTAGCTTGCTCAATGTGGTTCAAGTAGAGGTGCAGGTCGCCATAGGTATGAATAAACTCACGGGCTTCGTACCCGCACACTTGAGCTGTCATCATCAGCAGCAGTGCATAGCTCGCAATGTTGAAGGGCACCCCCAGGAATAAATCGCAGCTGCGTTGGTAGAGTTGCAGACTCAGACCATGCGGCTTACCGGGTTCTGTGGAAGGTATCACGCAAAATTGAAACAGACAATGGCAGGGCGGCAGCGCCATTTGGTCTACCTCCGCCACATTCCAGGCGCTCACAATATGGCGGCGGCTCCACGGGTTCTCTTTCAGCCCGCGGATGAGCTTTTCAATCTGGTCGATACTGCCGCCATGTCCGTCCGGCCACCTGCGCCATTGTGAACCGTACACCGGTCCGAGTTCCCCGTTTTCATCGGCCCATTCGTCCCAAATTGTCACTCCGTTTTCTCGCAGGTAGCTTACGTTCGTGCTGCCCATCAGAAACCAGAGCAATTCGTGAATAATGGAGCGCAGGTGCAGTTTCTTCGTGGTGAGGCAGGGGAACCCGTTTCGAAGATCAAAGCGTTGCTGCCGCCCAAAAATGCCGAGGGTGCCGGTACCGGTTCGGTCACGGCGTTCAACGCCGTTGGTTAGCACGTCGTCCAAAAGTTCTAAGTATTGCTTCATGTAGGTCGGAGGGGAGAAGTCAGAGAGCGAGAGCCAGGCGAATTTGTTCGGCAAAGGCTTTCGCCTTGTCGGCATAGCTCATCTCAGGGTTTTTGTAGAGAATTCCGCGCGATACATTGATCAATGCAGGGGCTTTGCGCGTAGAGCTGCCCAATGCGCTCAACTCTCCTCCCTGCGCCCCTAGTCCTGGGATGAGCAACGGCGCATCCGGAAGCTCGGTAAATAGGCGTTCATCCGCATTTGTAAGCCCTACCACCAGCCCCACCTCACTCACCGCCCCTTCGCGTCGTGCGCGCAGCACCATATCGCCCACCAACTGGTACACTTTGCGGCCGTCCAGAAGCCTCTGCCGTTCGATATCTGCAGCCCCTCCGTTCGATGTAACGGCAAGCAGGTAGATCCCTTTTCCCGGCGTGTTCAGGAAGGGCGCCAGAATATCGTAGCCCATGAATGGGTTGAGCGTGACGGCATCCACTTGCATCTGCTCAAAATAGGCTTTAGCATAGTATTTCTGCGTTTCGCCGATGTCGCCGCGCTTCGCATCGAGGATCACCGGAATGTCGGCGGGTATCTCCGGCAGTAAATCGGTGAGCAGCCGAATGCCTTGCGGTCCCATCGCCTCAAAATAGGCTATGTTGGGTTTGTAAGCTGCCGCATAGGGCGAGGTTTCCTGCACTACCTGGCGCAGCCATGCGGCCATGCTTTTCATGTCCTCGCCTTCCGGGCGCGGGTCGATGCCTACACACAGCGCTGAATGAGTTGCGTTAATGCGCGCGGCTAGCTTCTCCGTGTACTTCATGCGCATGAGCATAACATAGATTATCCCGCATGGCAAGACCGCGCCGCCGACCTTTTCTTCATTCGGCGGGCCGGTCGGCCTTTGGCTCGGGTGAGCGGTAGTAAACCGAACCGTCCAGTGAGGCGCGGTAGCGACCGCCCGGCAAGATGGTGACGCCTACGGTGCGCCCATTGTAGGAAGGTGGGGGAGTCACTCGGTAACGGCGCAGCTCAGGTGCTCCAACTTGGTCGGGATCGCGGATGGTGATTTCGAGCTGTCCACTGATGGGACGGTTTTCTTGGGGGCGAGAGGCGATGCGCTGTCCGGCATACATAGAACCAAAAGGAAAAATATTGCCTGAGTCATCTTTCACTTCCACGAAAAGTCGTCCGCTGGTGCCGTTGGTGATCTGCAACGCGTAGTCCGTTGAGCTATGAGAGGCGGAAGTATGGGCAGATATACCAGCTGAGCCCTTACCGGCAGCGGATGCCGATACATCGTCCACAGGGCGCGGATCTGGTATGGGAGGCGCAGCGGGAATCTGATTTGGTATGTGAAGTTGTTGAGGCAGAGCAGGAGGAGCCACGCGTGGAGCGGTCTGGGGGGCTGAGGCTGAACTTTGCTGTTGGGCAGGGGTGGCAGCGAGGGCTGCCGCTGCAAATTCGAAGGCCGTAGCTGTTTCGGAGGGAGTAGCGGACGTGGCAGCCTGTCCGGGCAATGCTTGATAATTGACCGGTTTGTCGTCCATCATCTCTTGTTCGGCGGGGGTGCGGGTAGAAGTCGGGGCTGTTTGGCAGCTCGCCAGTGCCAGTATTCCTACCCCTGCCATACTCGCCCATGTCTTCATGCCTGTCATTCTAGCATTGTTTCGCCAGCATAGCAAGACAAACTCCATGGTTCAATCGCGTTCAAGTCACACGTGTCCCAATAAAATTTTCCAGGACTCGTTCAACCTATTCCCCATGTGTTTCCAACAGACAAAACTGCCAACGGTGTGAGTCAGTTAAGACAGCGCGCATGCGCTGCCCACAGGGCGCAGAGGTAGTGTGGTGACGAGGCCTCAAAAGAAGGAAGCCCGTCAAGATGTCAAACCATGGACGATTCGACAATTCCGCTGCGCACCAGCTCCGCTTCCCCCGCACAAAACGCGCTCACTTCCAAATCGTAATTTGTTAATCGTAAATAATCAATGCTTTGCGTTGCGTGGTGCCGTATGCCTTCCTCCTATCAACGCACCATCATTTCAAGAATTCCGCTACAACCGTGCACCATTGGGTTGACATAGTTGTCATCCGTGTTGCTTCGTTTTCCTGCCGACGCGGTAAGAGAAAAGGGGAGGAGAAAAAGCGACCGCCCCGAGAGGTCCCATGGCGGTCGGAAAAATGCGTTGGCGTATGGGTTAGCCCAGGACTTCGGCGCGCTCTTGGAGGAGTTCGTTGCAGGAAGCGTCAATCTTCTCGCGCGAGAAGGCGTCAATGGGAAGTCCCTCCACAATGGAGTGGGAGCCATCCGCATTAGTGCGCGTAGGCTGAGAGCAAATGATGCCTTCCGGCAGCCCGTATTTAGTGCCATCAGAATAGCTCGCCACAGAAAACCAATCGCCTTCGGCTGTCGGGGTGACGAGGTTTTTCACCGTCATGAGCGCTGCATTGGCGGCTGAAGCTGCGGAAGAAGCGCCGCGAGCTTGAATGATGGCGGCGCCGCGTTGCTGCACGGTCTTGATGAATTCTCCCTTGAGCCATTCGGTGTCGGAGATCACATCAGTCACCGCTTTGCCGTTGATCTTGGCGTTGGTGAAGTCCGGGTACTGTGTGGAGGAGTGATTGCCCCAAATTGTCATATTGGTGACGGCGGAAACAGGTACGCCCGCCTTGGCCGCAAGTTGGCTCTTGGCGCGGAACTCATCGAGCATTGTCATCGCAAAGAAGTTCTGCTTTGGGAGACCGGTGGCATTGTGGAGGGCGATGAGGCAGTTAGTGTTGCACGGGTTGCCTACAACGAATACCTTGCAGTCCGGAGCAGCATTTTCAGCGATAGCCTTGCCTTGCCCGATGAATACCTTGCCATTTATGCTCAGCAAATCCTTGCGCTCCATGCCCGCTTTACGGGGAACAGAACCCACGAGCATGCTCCAGTTGGCATCCTTAAAAGCAACGGCTGGATCATCCGTAGCAACTATTTCCTTAACGAGAGGGAAGGCGCAATCATCTATCTCCATGACCACTCCCTTTAACTTGTCCAAACAGGGAGTGATTTCAAGCAGCTTAAGAATAATGGGCTGATCCTCGCCCAACATATCTCCCGCTGCAATGCGGAAAAGCAGGGAGTAGGCGATATTGCCGGCAGCGCCGGTCACAGTGACAGTTACGGGAGTCTTCATATGCGCGGTATTATGCTCTTTCTGCGCGGCGGGGTCAATGCAAATATCGTAAGTTCACACTTTTTTTGGTAGTTTCCGTACTTTTCGGTTGACGTTTTGGCCGTCTCCTATTATACTCCTCCGCGTATTTGGAGCGGTGGCTGAGAGGCTGAAAGCAACCGTTTGCTAAATGGTCGTACGGGCATTAACCCGTACCGGGGGTTCGAATCCCCCCCGCTCCGTGGTCGGTTTTGGTGGGGGGGTCAACCCAAATTTTGGGTCAACCCAAATTTTTGTGGAAAGAGCGTTTTTTGGTGAACAGGTGGGAGCATTCCAGCAGGACCCTGAGACGA
>CANRNS010000031.1 GCA_947632055.1 uncultured Akkermansia sp. | reverse complement strand
AGGCATCAAGCATTCAGGAAATTCTCTTTGCTCGTTTTTGGCGACCCTTCGGTGACTTTATTTTTGAGGCAATGCGACGACCTCTCTCAAATGCGCTTGCCCGTGATTTGGCTTGACGCAGCATTCCAAAACTGGCAGAATGGCGCGCGTCCACTTGCAAGTGTCTCTATGCTTTCCTTTTTATACGACCTGACTCAATCGCCGATGTTTTATTTTGCAACCGGCATTCTGCTGCTGGTGCTGTTTTTTTGGTACATGGCATCGGAAAATGATAAAATGAAGCGCAACGCCGGTTCTTTTTTCATCGTGGGACTGGCAAGCTTCTCCATCATGTCGCTCTTTGTGAACGGGATGCACTACGGCATCGACATACGCGGCGGGGTGGAGCTCACACTTGAGGTGCAGCCGAAGTTAGACGACCAGACCGGCATGCCTACTCCTCCTACGGAAGAAGATATGCAGCAAGCCTGCAATATCCTTGAAGAACGCCTCAATTCCACCGGCACCAGCGAGGTACAGATCATCCACAGCAACAATAAAATCCTCATCCAGATCCCGCAGCAGGACACCAAGGACGAAAAGGCAAATAAGGAGAAGATCGACGCAATGGTCAAGATGCTTACCCGCATGGCCAAACTGGAACTGCTGGCGGTGCACCCGGAGAGCGAGAAACTCATTGCGCAGATGATGAGCCCAAATCCCTCCACGGGCCAACCATGGGTGGATTTTGAAGCCTACATCCATAACCGCAACGCCTATCTGGCTGCTCAAAAAGCCGGGGATAACAGTAAGCGCATGCCGGTATTGCGCATCCCTGCCGCCATGGGATTAAATGATTACCAGGTGTTACCCAATCCTGTCACTGATGAAGAGACCGGCAAACCTGTACTGGATGCCGAGGGTAACCAGGTGATGCGGTTCTTCGTGCTGCAAAAGCCCCATGCCGCGATGCAGCAGGATGTCTACATCACCGGCAAAGAAGTTTCCTCCGCTCACCCCGATTACTCACGCCGTGGCTATGTGAACGTCACGCTCAACCGCGCCGGCGCCGGTCGCATGGGACGACTGACCAGTAAAATGGTGAAGGGACGCGACCGTCTGGCGGTGGTGTTGAACGGGCAAGTAAAATGCGCCCCCGTGGTTCTAGTTACACTCTCTAAGGATTTCCAAATCTCCGGCCTCAACGGCAAAGGTGAGGCAGAGGACATTTCCAAGGCTTTGTCCAACCCCCTTTCCAGTGATCTGAAAGTGGAGGGACGTAAGGACGTGAGCGCCCAGCTCGGCCAATCCGCACTTGAACAAGGCACCTTTGCGGGTATTGTGGGACTGCTCGCCGTGTTTGTTTTCTGCTACTGGTATTACAGGACGGCCGGCATTGTAGCGATGGTAGGGCTGGCCTTGAATGCCACCACACTGGTTGGACTCATGAGCTTGTTTGGCTTTGTGCTGACGCTGCCGGGCATTGCCGGTATTGTGCTCACCATGGGCATGGCCGTGGATGCCAACGTGCTCATCTACGAACGCATGCGCGAGGAACGCGCCGCCGGGCGGCCTTTCCTGGTGAGTCTGCGTGTGGCGTATGATAAAGCTTTCTCCGCCATATGGGACTCCAACATCACTTCTCTCATCACAGCCGTCATTCTCTTCTGGTTGGCCAGCGGGTCCATCAAGGGATTCGCCGTCACCACGAGCGTGGGCATCATTACCTCGCTTATCGGCGCCATCGTTGTGACTCGCGTGCTGTTCTTCTGGGCGGAACACACTGGCATGCTGCGCGAGTTCACGTTCAGCCGAGCCCCATTCCAGAACCGAGCCTTTGACTTTATGAGATGGCGCAAGGTGGCGCTGGCCTGTTCGATGGTGCTCATTGTGGGGTCTCTGTTGTACGGTGTGCTGGTTCGCAAGGACGCCGCGTTAGGCATCGACTTCACAGGCGGTTCGAGCGTTACCTACGTGCTTCCCGCCCAATCCAATGTCAACTACAAGGAAGTAGAAAGCACGGTGATGGGCATGAAACTCTCCAAACTCCCCACCATACAGGAGTTCAACAATGCCGGTTCTGACCGCAATATCAAGATTCGCTGCGCCAACAAGGATGAAGCTTCCCTCATCGATCGCACCTTGCGTGAAAAAGTGCGCGGCATGCAAGCCATCCCCCTGCCGTCAATTGATGAAGTGAGCGCCTCGTTGGGTTCCACCTTCTTCCGCACAGCATGTTGGGCCCTTCTGGCAGGATTGGTTGGCATCACCATCTACCTGGCCGTGCGTTTCGAGTGGTCGTTCGCCGTGGGAGCCCTGGTTTCCACCACACACGATGTGCTGGCCATTCTCGGGCTGGTCATGCTCATGGGCACCGAGCTGAGTATCATCCACATTGGCGCCTTCCTCACCGTAGCAGGATATTCCATCAACGATACCATCGTGATATTCGACCGCATCCGCGAACGTTTGCGCTATGCCGAACCCAAGGAGGACCTCAAAGATATCATCAACGAAGCTATCAGCTCTACCCTGCCGCGCACCTTGCTCACTTCGCTGTCCACTCTGGCTGTGCTCGTGGCTCTCATCGCGTTGGGCGGACCAGCCATGCGCGACTTCTCCATCACCATGTTGCTGGGTATCTTGGTGGGCACCTACTCCTCCATCTACATTGCCGCTCCGGTAGTCTATATGTGTGACCGCCGCAATATGCTCGTGCGCGAGGTGCAGGAAGCCGCGCAGGTTGACTCCGCCGTGTGATATCCTCATGAGACCGCGTATGAATCGGGGCGCCGTATGGATCCTGCTCTGTGCGCTCCTCTTTGCTCTGACTGTGACCGGGGCAGTAGCTTGCGGGCTGCGAATGGAAGGAGTGCAAGACCCCGAACGCGCCGACCACTTGCGCTGGCTGATTTATGCGCATTTTCTGCTATCGCAGCTCTCTCTTGCGGCGGCTGTCCTGCTCGTTTATGCAGCGCATCGGCATTGGCGGCGCTCCTACCTCATCGTGAGCTACAATGAACGCGGCATGCAGCTTGACCCGCCCGGCGTTATCATGCCGCCGCAGCGCGTATATCGCTGCCACTTGCACAACATGCTCAGCTGTACCCTGCCACCCGCGACCGCGCCTGTACTGGTGTACCCCATGTTTATGCTCAGCGGACGCTCCAGCGGCGAAAAGCTTGAGCGCCTTCTGCGGCAAGCCTACGCCGGGAAGTCTCACATTCCCAAAATGTACATTCAGCCCGTGCTGGGCGCCTCTCCGTGGCTGGCGCAAGCTGCTGCCGCTCACCTTCGCCCTCTGCTTGCGCCGGACAATGGAGTGCTGGTGGTCGCTCATGGGTCTGAGCTGTCTGAACCTCCGCCGGAACCCGCGCTCTTCTGCCGACGTCTTCGCGATTTACTGCCGCCGGGTACTGAAGTGCAGCTGGGCTTTTTCAACAATCAGCAGCCGGATGCTCACGACGTACTGCGCAACATGCAAGCACGGCATGTGCTGCTGCTTCCCTTCCTGCTTACCGAGGGAGTGCATTCGATGCGCGATTTGCCCACGCAGCAGGAAGCGCAGACATGCGGTAAGACACTGACGCGTCTGCCGGTGGTGGCTTCTCTGCTCAACCCTCAGCACGACTCATGAAAATTGTTCTGAAAGTAACCCCCGGCGCACGTTGCACCGAGCTGCTCGGCTGGGAACCCAACTACCCCGGCATTGGACGCGTGCTCAAGCTCAAAGTAGCGGCCCCGCCCATTGATGGTCGAGCCAACAAGGCCATCGAGCTCTACTTTGCCCAACTGCTTCACCTCCCCAAAAATGCAGTGCGCATCACCCAAGGGAACAACGGTCACATCAAGCTTCTTCAGCTCCCGGATGCCGCGGATTTAACACCCCTAGGATTAGACCGTTGACTCTCCCTCCGTTGGTTGAGGCAGAGTAGTAATATTGAGCATGGCGCTTGTCCAAGCAAGATCGCCGATGTTGGAATGCTTGCCGTGTTTCTCACGGAAAGCGAGCAAGGCTTCTCTTTCTAAATCACCGGGACGCTGATCGGGAGTATGCAGTTTGACCTTTTCTCGCAGCTCTTTGGCAAAATCGCACTTGTCCGTAGTAGCCACAGCCAAGAGCACAATTGTCTCTATTCCAAAGGGAGGTTCCACCACCATGTGGTATTTCTCGTGCCCCATGCCGGGGAACTTTACCTCGACAGCAGAAAACACCAAGTTATCCGTCTCCTCATCGCCCGGCAGTATAAGCTCGGCACCACCCTCACTATCGTGCGCTATAAGGAAAATGCGACAATCCCGATCTGCTTTTACGCAAAAGCGCAAGGGAGCTCCTCCCTCAAAACGCGGAGACGGAGTTGTGACACTCAGATGCAGCTCAAAATCGGTCGGTAAACCTACTAATGTACCGGGCAATCCCTGCACCTGCAGCTCAGGTTTGTGTGCATTCTTTCCACGCTTTTTCTGCACAGTGACGCGACGAACTGCTGCGGCGCCCAACTTCACTGCATCAGCGCCATCTTTTATCTGAGGAGCCTCCAACTCCTCTTGAGGCTCAGGTTGGAAACTCGGTCCTTCCAGGCTCAATTCTTCCTCCCCCGCTTGATCATGTGCTTCCTCTTCCCCAGAAGAGCGGCCGCTTTCCGCACCGTCATCAGACGCCCTCTTGTTGCTTCTGCGTCGTCCGGAACTCCAATCGTGCCATTTGATCTTCCCGGTGGCTATCATGCCGGATAATTTCTCACGTAAACTATTCTTCTTTTTCTTGCTCGGCAGATCACTTGTGAGTACCTCTTCGATCTCAGCGCCGGGCACCTCAGCCCCCGTCTCTTCATGACCATTCGATGCGGGTCCCGTATAAGTTTCCTGCGCAGGGAAAGTTTCTCCCTGTGGGTAAGCCTGCTGCTCCGGTGCAGGATAAGACTCCGGCTGCGGGTAGACTTGCTGCTCCGGTGCGGGATAAGTTTCCGGCTGCGGGTAGACTTGCTGCTCCGGTGCAGGATAAGACTCCGGCTGCGGGTAAGCCTGCTGCTCCGGTGCGGGATAAGACTCCGGCTGCGGGTAAGCCTGCTGCTCCGGTGCGGGATAAGACTCCGGCTGCGGGTAGACCTGCTGCTCCGGTGCGGGATAAGTTTCCGGCTGCGGGTAGACCTGCTGCTCCGGTGCGGGATAAGTTTCCGGCTGCGGGTAAGCCTGTTGCTCCGGTACGGGATAAGTTTCCGGCTGCGGGTAAGCCTGCTGCTCCGGCGCAGGATAAGTCACGGCTTGGGGATATGCCTGCTGTCCCGGCATCGGATAAGCCTCTGCCTGGGGGGGATAAACCTGTTGTCCAGGCATGGGATAAGCCATCGGCTGAGGGTAAAACGGAGGCTGAGCTTGCTGAGGGTACGGCGCCTGCTGAGCATAAGCCTTCGGATACGCTGATGGTTGACGATAAGCTTGCTGCCCAGGATAGACCTCTGACGAGGGATAAGCGGCCGTTGGTGGATAGGTCTGCGGATACCCCTGAGAAAATGGATAGGTTAACGGTTGCGGATACGCTCCCCCCTGCTGCATCGGGTATGCACCTACTTGAGGATAGGCCTGTGGCTGAGGTGAAGCTCCTGATGGCGGATAAGGCTGCGGTTGCGCGGGGTAAGACTCCGGCTGGGGGTAGGCCTGTGGCTGAGGCGAAGCTCCCGATGGCGGATAAGGTTGCGGCTGCGCGGGATAAGACCCCGGTTGCGGGTAGGCCTGTGGCTGAGGCGAAGCTCCCAATGGCGGATAAGGCTGCGGTTGCGCAGGATATGAGTCCGGCTGCGGGTAGGCCTGTGGCTGAGGCGAAGCTCCTGATGGCGGATAGGGTTGCGGCTGCACGGGATATGCCTGCGTGGGCGACGGGTATACCACCGGCTGTCCATAGTCACCTGCGTACACTGGCTCAAACGCACCATCTTCCTCTTGTTCATCGACGGCATCATCGTCCTCCTGAACCGTCATGTAACAATTACCCATGCGGTAGGGTTCGTTCATTATCAAAAAATCTGACACGATACGCTGATCCTTCAGGAAAATGCCGTTGCTGGATTGATTGTCTTGAATAATCAGCTGCCCATTCGAGTAGAGAATAAGGCAGTGCACCCGCGAGAGATAGTCTTCCTCCGGCAGTGAAATTTCGCAGGCAGTATCGCGTCCTATGCGACACTGCACCCCCTCGGACAATGCAAAACGATACACCGAGTTTTCACCGTTTGGGCGAGTTATGGTGACACTAATCATATCTCTCTGCTCATATTATAACCCGGGGAACCTGTTTATTCAAGCCTGAGATCACAGGGCAACCGAATTAGAAAATGCGGTTGCCATTTACAATCTTCGACTTACGATTATAATTTGTTGATAATGAGCGTATTGCAAAGATCTTTTCAGGATATCAAAACCTGCGAGAACGAGAAAAAAGTCAACTCAATTCTCAGCATGGGAGTGTTCCTTTTCATGATCTTTTTGGTGAAAAAACGAAATCTGTCAACTTCATCAGGCACTTTTTCGCTACACGACTTCTTTCAAAATGCGGTTGCCCTGCCTGAGGTCATTTTTCCTGAGTCAATGTCAAATTCTGCATAGGGAATACGCAGGGAGGCGATATGAACCACGAAGCTCTCTCATCATAACCAAAAAAACGCAACTCCATTGCTTTCGGGCGCTTTTCAAAGCGCAAACACCCGCTGTAACCGAAGATGCTCCCAGGTTCCAGAAGGGGATCCACCCCAAACACGTGTTCCCCCTCAATAATACGCAAGGTGCCATCACCCTCACGAATTGTCCACTTGCGCCCGAGCAACTGCACCTTCACCGTGCTCACGTTGTGAATCGTCAATTGAAAAACAACTCCGTACAGCTCACGGCCGGACTGAGATTTCACCAGCCGTAGAAACGGTACGTGCACACTCAAATAAGCACGCTCCGTCAAAATGGCCCCACGCCTCATTTTTCAACGCGAGCCGTAGCCTCGGTAAGCTGTTGAATAATGCCGCGAAGAACCTCTACCTGCTCTGCCGTGGGCAATGCACCTTCCGGCAACTCCATAGCCCGAGCGAGCTTTTTGAGCAACTCCTGCATATGCTCCACATGCATCTTCTCTGCCGTCCGAGGATTCAATCCTCCGAGTATCTCACTGAAATAGGCAGGTCCATCCGGGTAAAACACAACTGCCGCCTGCTTGGGATCAAACTTGGCCCCAATCGCCGCCGTAGCCCCCTGCAATGCGCGTATCCACCCGCCAAGAGCTATCAGATGCGCCAAATCCGGATCGCGCAACGAGATGAGTTCAGCATTCACGTCTTCCTGGGTGTTGGCAAGATTGCGCTTAAACTCCTCAATTTGCCCCTTCTCCGCATTTTCCAGCAAACTCGCGGAATGCGCATTCATGCGATCTCCAACCCCCAGCGCCTTCCCAAAACGTGCGAGATCTAACGCTATGGGTTTGATGTCATTCATATGCCCACTGCGCACGGCAATAAATCCATCCGCCATCAAATACCCCATTTCCAATGCCAGTTGACCCGGCTCGGTGGATAATTTCTCCGGACGTTTGCGCAGCACGCACTCCTCCGGGATTGCGGGCAAATCATCCAGCTGATTAAATATTTTGTTAATGGACGGAGCAGTGTATACGTTAACGCCCAGCTCCTGGTTGATCATGGATTCATCCAGCTTCGAATCATCCCGAAACATCGCCGGCACTTCCCCGGGCTTACGTACCTCCGGCGGAACTCCCTCTTCCGACTCCGGCGTACCGTCCACCACTTCGACCTCATCCACCGCTTCTCCCTTTCCTGTCGTTTCCCCCTGCCCCTCGGAGGATTCTGCCGAGGATGCGTCTTGACCACTCGACTGCCCCCACGCGCCAGTCGCCAGTCCGAGGAACAATGCCAGCATGATTGTGGTTAGTCCGACTTTCATATCTGATAGGATGAGCCATATCAGGCCTGTACGTCTTTTTATGCCCGATTTATGCTTGACTCTTGTTTAAGTTTACCTTATTATACTCGTGCGTCAAGCATATCTTCTCGGCTGACGCAAAAAGGCACGCGAGGGCAACCAAACGATGAGCAGAGAAAACTGCAGCGACGCAAAAACGCATAGGTACAAATTTAACGCGTAAAAGAGAGCATGGAAGAGCAATTCTGGTTCAATCTGGTATGGCTTGTAGCGTATTTTGTCGTGCTAGCTTGCATGTCAGGGTTTGGCATGCACCGATTGCTCATGGTCATCTTGTACGCGATCCATCGCAAGGAGACGCCTCGCCCCGCGGGGGAGTGGAAGGATCTGCCTGTCGTGACCGTGCAGCTACCGATGTTTAACGAACGCTACGTGGTGGAAGGGTTGCTCAAGAAGGTCACATCAATCGACTATCCAAAAGAAAAACTGGAGATTCAGATTCTGGACGACTCCACAGATGACACGTGGGAACTCTGTAAACAACAGGTGGAACTTTACAGCAAACAGGGATTCGATATCAAATGCCTGCACCGAACTGATCGTACCGGCTACAAAGCTGGTGCATTGGAGCAAGCCAACAAGAGTGCGCGCGGCGAGTTTTTGTTGATTCTTGACGCAGATTTTCGTCCTGAACCGGATATTCTGCGCGCCACCATACCCTTTTTCACGGATGAGAAAGTGGCACTGGTGCAGACCCGCTGGGGGCATTTGAACCGTTGTAAAAACCTGCTCACTCGTCTCCAGGCCATCTTCCTGGACGGCCACTTCGCGCTCGAACAGCTTTGCCGTAACCGCTCCGGTCGTTTCTTCACGTTCAACGGCACCGCCGGTGTGTGGCGCAAGTGTGCCATTGATGATGCAGGAGGATGGCAGCACGACACGATCACTGAAGACATGGATCTCTCCTATCGTGCGCAGATGAAAGGATGGCGCTTTGTCTTTCTCAACGACTACGTGACCCCCGCCGAGCTGCCGGAGGATATTGACGGTTTCAAAACACAGCAGCATCGTTGGACGAAAGGCAGCATCCAGGTGTGCTTCAAGATGCTGCTGCCGATTTGGCGCGCCCACGTACCTCTGAAAGTGAAGCTGGAAGCCACCACGCACTTAACCTGCAACTTTTCTTACCTCGGACTCATCCTGCTGTGCATCTTGGTCATGCCTATCTGCACTGGGATTGTTCAGCCCAGCGGGGCGTGGAGCTGGGACTCTCCGCGCATGCTGCTGCTCACCTTCTCCCTCTTTTTCTTTGCCACCGTCACCGTGTGCATGTTCTATGTGCTTGCGGAATACATTGTGCGCCCCAGGCGCTGGTGGACCGTCTTTTTCCTGCTTATCCCGCTTATGGCTCTCGGCGTAGGCATGGCAGTGAATAATTCCAAGGCTGTGCTTGAAGCTCTCTTCAGCAAATCCGCCGTCTTTGAACGCACCCCCAAGTTCGGTGAATCCGACCAGGCTTCCCTCGCCGTGGAACAGCGTGCCAAGGGCTACAAGGCGCTCAAATCTGTTTTTATACCTGTTCTTGAGCTCCTGTTCGGTATGTTTTTTCTGGCAGTGGAAGTTGGTACGCTCTACTACGGCCTCACTGAAAACCTGATTGGCCTTGTCAACTTTATCCTGATGAGCCCGTTTTTGGGCTTTTTCTACACGGGCGCCGGTTCACTCTGGCGCGTTATCCATGGCATGCTGCGCCGCCGCCGCGCCTCTGTCGCTGTTTCATGAACGATTAACATACAATATTTCAAACTATGCTCAATCGATACATTACGCCAATATGCCTGTTGTTCACTTTGCTTGCTTGTGTTTCATGCCGCCACAACAAGATTCCTGACATTCCGCCGCGCGCTGTCGTGCGCGATGGGGTTGCCATCACCTTGCGTGATCAAAGACTCAGCGTCCTGCGCCGCGGCAAGGTGGTGAAGGATTATAAAATAAGCTCCTCCAAATTTGGTATGGGCAGCAGCCCCGGCAGCAACCGTACCCCACTGGGTATCCATGCCGTCACCAAAAAGGTGGGCGAAGGTCAACCCTCCGGTATGGTCTTTAAGGGCTGCAAACCCACCGGCGAGGTGGTCAAAGCCGATAGCGGACGCGACCCCATCGTTACCCGCGTCATCCAACTTGCCGGACTGGAGTCATTCAACCGAAACTCTCACAGACGACACATCTACATCCACGGTACCCCTGAGGAACGTTATATCGGCCGTCCCGCTTCCTACGGTTGCATCCGTATGCGCAGCAAGGACGTGCTGGATCTCTACCCCTACGTGTATCGGGGCATGCCGGTAGCGATAGAATGCTGTTCGCAGTCCACATACATGAAAGCGGAGCGCGCGCACGCGCAGTCCATCGTGGTCCCTGCGGCAATAGTAGCTAACTTACCTACGGAAGACACGTTGCGCTCAACGAATCGCCCGGCGCGCACGCGCCGTAGTTCTGCACGCGCCTCAAATCGCCTCGCACGCGCTCGAGTGCAAGACACGACAACCGGACGCAGTTTAGCGCTGCGCCGCTCCAAATCGACTAATTCAATCCAGTAAAATGGGCACACTCAGCGATATCCTGCACGCCACCTGGCTGATCATTCTCGTGGTGCTTTTCTTCAACTTCATGATTTTCGTGCATGAGTTGGGGCACTTTTTGGCAGGCAAGTGGCGCGGAGCCTATATCGACCGCTTCCAAATATGGTTTGGCAAACCTCTTTGGAAGAAAAAAATTGCCGGCGTCCAATGGGGCATCGGCTGGATTCCTGCCGGCGGCTTCGTCTCACTTCCCCAGCTCGAATCCATGGAGGGTATTGAGGGTCGTGCCGATGTACCAGCTGGTCTCCAGCCCCTCAAAGCTCTGGATAAAATGATCATCGCAGCAGCAGGGCCTCTCTTCTCCCTGCTGCTGGCGTATGCTTTTGCCGTTGTGGTGTGGATAGCCGGCAACCCGGAAATGCAGCCCATCCCCCCCCAAGTGGGCTATGTGGCGCCCGGCAGCCCAGCTGAGAAGGTCGGCATTCTTCCGGGAGACACGATCCTCACCGTGGATGGCAAAGCAGTCTCCCAGTGGACAGGGCGTCTGGAAGGCGTACACGAGCTTATTGCACTCAGCGAAGGAGCTCGCATTCGTCTTTCCATCGCACGACCTGGCGTGCCAGAGCCCCTACGTATCGAATCTGGTTACGAGCTTCCGCAAAAAAAATGGTGGCAACGTCAAGGAATGCGAGGTATGGGCTTCATGCCCGCATCCCCGGCGGTCGTTGGCGAAGTTCATCCGAACTCGCCCGCTGCGCTCGCCGGTTTGAAAAGCAACCAACGCATCATCGCTCTCAATGGACAACCTGTGTACTCTCCCCTATCTGTGATGAGGGCCAGTGAAAAGGGCGAGCCTATGCAGCTCACTGTTGCCGCGCCCGACGGAACACATCTGCAACTCACTGTGCAACCACGCATCCCGGATAATTGGAAAGGGCTCCCCGGCGCCACACCTCTGCTCGGCTTCTCATGGCAGAGAGAACCTGTCCACGTGACCATGGAACATCCTACACCCCAGCAGCAGGTTAATCTCAGCCTGCGCTGGATGTATGATACGCTCAAAAAAATCTGCGCACCCGGCAGCAGTGTCAAAATGGAGCATCTCTCCGGACCTGTCGGTATCGGCAGTTACATCTACCGCATGATGGAAGCTGGCGAAGGCATCGGCTGGCGCCTTGCACTCTGGTTTGCCGTAGTGCTCAATGTGAACTTGGCTGTACTCAACATCCTGCCTCTGCCAGTAGTTGACGGCGGCCATGTGACGTTGGGCCTCATTGAGATGTTGCGAGGCAAACCCGTAAGCGGCCGGTTCCTGGAATGGATCATGACCGCCTTTATCTTCCTCATTTTCGCTTTCTTCATCTTTGTGACTTTCAAAGATGTGGGGGATATGGTCGGCGGTTCTTCCGAACCTCCTTCCTTGCCTGCTCCCATCTTCCAAGCACAATAAAGTTCCTCGATTTTAGACGGGATGTTTGTCGACCACATCAGAATCTACGCAAAAGCCGGAAAGGGCGGGGACGGTCTTGCGAGCTTCCGGCGAGAGAAGTTTGTGCCGCGCGGTGGTCCGGATGGCGGTGATGGCGGTGATGGCGGGAACGTGACGTTAGAAGTAAGCAACAGTGTAAATGACCTGCGGCAATATTTTTTTGAACCCAAGCTCGTAGCCGGCAATGGAATGCCAGGCATGCACGCACTCAAGCACGGTAAGTCTGGCAAGAGCATCATTGCAAAAGTGCCCCCCGGTACCATTGTGCACCGCAGCAATGCCGCCACCCTGCAAGAGGCGTCGTGGCTCGAAAAAGAAGGTGAAGGCATCCAAACTGAGCAGATTGCCGACCTCACACAGGATGGCGAGCGTTTTGTGCTCTGCCAAGGAGGAAAGGGCGGTCGCGGCAACTGGCACTTCCGCTCAGCTACCGACCAAGCGCCTACCACCTTTGAACCGGGAGGCGAGGCGGAAAGCGGCGTCTTTTTTTTGGAACTCCGGCGCATCGCCGATGCCGGATTAGTTGGTTTCCCTAACGCGGGCAAAAGCTCTCTGCTGGGCGCTATCTCCCGCGCTGCACCAAAAGTAGCCGCCTACCCCTTCACGACGCTGCAACCGGTCGTGGGCGTCGTGGAGTTTGACCACTCCGCGCGCTGCGTGGTGGCGGATGTCCCCGGCATCATCCAGGGCGCGTCACGCAATCGCGGGCTGGGACACGAATTTTTGCGCCATATTATGCGCTGCCGCGTGCTGCTTTTTGTTGTTGATATGACCGGGTTGGAACACGATCCCGTTGAGGCTGTCCAAACCCTGCGCACAGAGATTAAGCTCTACTCAAATGAGCTCTCAACACGTCCATGGCTCATCGTTGCCAACAAGATGGATGACCCCACCTCTGCTCCCCATCTCGACATCCTTCGCCAGCGCTTTCCAAAAATTGAGATCCTCCCCATTTCGGCTCTGCAGAAAACCGGACTCACTGAGCTGCGCAATCGACTACGCGCCATTCTCGCCGGTTGACACATCTCCGCGCGCGTGCTAGGATAAGCGTATGAAAATTTGTTCCGTTTTTCTTCCCTGCGCAATCTTAGCTTTTGCTTGCACGACAGCCTCAGCCGCTGTCAGCGAAATAGCCAATAGCGCCGTGGAAGCTGCGCGTAGCTATGGAGCTGCCGTGCGTTCTTGCGACATGGGCTGGGCTCTCGATTACATGTACCCTCCACTCAAACGCATGTACGCTGAGCAATTCGCTAGCCGCGGTGATAAAGAAGCCGACAATGCACGCCGCATTATGGGACTTGTTGAGGAATCCCCGGAGCAAGCGCGTCTCCGCATACAGAATGGTATGCGAGCCCTGCGCGAGCATTATGTGAAGATGGGTAAGCAGATGATAAGCAGCGGTCTTAAAATTGAATCCTTTACTGTGCGCGATCCCGTAGCGGAATACGTGCTTGCCCCGCCCGCCGGCATGGTGTCCGCCGTGAGGAAGGATAAGGAGGGGAAAGTGCGAGCGGATGAATTTCAAGAAAATGACGAACGTAGTCGTTTAGTAGTGCTGCCTACGGTTCTCGTGATAAGCGGTCCGGCAAAAAACGGTTCTTCCGTGCGCATTGAGCGTCGCTCGCACATATACGCTATCCGCGATGAGGTCGTGCGTGGCGGCGTAGATCGCAATGGACTCACCCCCCGCGAAACTCGCCTCAACAAATGGTACTTTGTGGATGGCAACACAGATATCAACACCCTGCGCTCATTTTTCCCCGGGCTCCCGCTGCATATCATTCTTCCAGGCGGCGGTGAGCGCGTTTTGCGCTAATCGCTTTACTCCCCTGTGCCGGGTTTCATTGAACAGACCCTGGAGGACTTTTCACCCAATGGCATTCTTTCGGGTGGCAAGGGCTACGAATTTCGCCCCGAGCAGCAGCAACTAGCTGCTGCCGTCGCCCGCGCGCTGGAAAATGAACACCCTTTGTTAGCCGAGGCAGGCACCGGTGTTGGTAAATCCCTAGCCTACCTCATCCCCGCCATTCGTTTTGCCTTGGCGCATGGCCGCAAAGCGATTGTCTCCACTCACACAATCAACCTGCAGGAGCAGCTTTTTAGCAAGGATATCCCCACTGCGGCCAAGGCTTTGGAGCTTCCTCTCCGAGCGGC
Source organism: uncultured Akkermansia sp. (assembly GCA_947632055.1). Classification (GTDB taxonomy): domain Bacteria; phylum Verrucomicrobiota; class Verrucomicrobiia; order Verrucomicrobiales; family Akkermansiaceae; genus Akkermansia. The sequence goes on along the minus strand of CANRNS010000031.1, from coordinate 5,416 downwards.
GCTGCTCAAAGGACGCTCGCATTACCTGTGCCGCACTCGTCTGCAGCGCGCCATAGAACAAGCAAAGGACCTCTTTAACCAAGAGGAAGTGCGCCAGCTGCGCGCCGTGCAAGAATGGGCTCGCGATTGTGGGGAAGGTTGGCTCTCATCCATCCCGGCCGAACTGGGCGTATCCGAGAAGGTAAAGGCTCAGGTGTGCAGCGAAAATTACGTGTGCACCCTGCGCAACTGTGGACCGAATTGTCCGTACCAGGCTGCCCGTCGCAAGGCGGAAGAGTCAGATCTTGTGGTGCTCAACCACACCCTGTTCTTCGGGCTGATGAGTCTCACTGAGGATGCGCGCAATCAAGCGCTGGAAATCGACGAAGATGAAAACTTAGAAAGTATGGGATTTATTTTTCCCAACGACTTCGTGGTGCTGGATGAGGCGCACACCATTGAAAACGTGGCAGCCCACCAGTTCGGTACCATCTTGCCGGAAGCTGAGCTGCGACGCGATTTATGGCGCCTTTACAACCCCCGAACCCATAAAGGCTCCCTGCGCCATGCCGCCACACCCCGCCTGCTCCAGCTCATCGAAGAGGCTCAGATGGCCTCAGATGAGTTTTTCGACCGAGCTGCGCTTGACGCCCGTTTCCCATCCGATGACAATCGACAAGAAGTGCGCCTGCGCCAGCCGGACTGGACAGCAGATGTGCTCACCCCTGCTCTGCGCGAACTGGAGCGCGAGGTTCTCTCCATGGCCAAGGAAGAGGAAAACGAGGTGACACGCGCGGACCTCATGGATACCGCTACACGCCTGCTCGCGTACCGCTCAGCAGCAGAGGAGATCATCTCCCTGCACAACGTGAGCAATGCCGTGTATTGGGCGGAAAAAGGCACTGAAAAGGATGACAAACGTCGGTATCTCACACTGCGCTCTGCGCTCATCAATGTGGCTCCCGTGCTGCGCGAAAAACTTTTTGAAAGCGGACGCACGTGCATCTGCACCAGCGCAACTCTCTCTGCCGGAGATATGGGAATCGCCTATTTTGCCGGTCGCGTAGGGGCGGAAAATGCCGATACCGTCCGCATTGGAAGTCCTTTTGACTTTGCCAATCAAATGCGGGTTTCTGTGGCACGCAGCATGTCCCTGCCAAATGAAGAAAATTACGAGAAGGAACTGCCCGACCGAATTCTTCGCGCGCTGGAAAGCACAGATGGCCACGCCTTCATTCTCTTCACCAGCTACCGAACCATGCGGCGTGCGGCGGACGCTCTTCGCCCCGCCTGCGCCGAGCACGACTGGCAAACTCTCGTGCAGGGAGATGGTATCAGCCGCTCGGATATGCTTGCGCTCTTCCGTAAAAAGAAAGGGAGTGTCCTTTTTGGCACGGACAGCTTCTGGATGGGAGTGGATGTGCCGGGTGACGCACTTTCACACGTCATTGTGACCAAACTTCCTTTCGATTCGCCGGGCACACCGTTGGTGGAGGCGCGCTCAGAGGATATTCAAGCGCGCGGTGGCTCCCCCTTTACCGAATATTCCATGCCGGAAGCCATCCTCAAGTTTCGCCAAGGAATTGGTCGGCTCATTCGTTCCAAGAGCGATACCGGTACGATTACGCTGCTGGATGCGCGCTTGTGCCGCAAATATTACGGACGTCAATTTTTGCGTGCTCTGCCTCCCGGCGTTCCCTGCACCTTCGAATAAATTGCCTCTTCCTCGATGAAAAAGATTCTCGTTATCTTCTACGCCTCCATTGCGCTGCTAAACTGTCAGCTTGACGCCGCAGAAATAAGCGACGTGACCGTCACCAGCGCAGCCATGAACAAGCAAATCACCAACATGGTGATTACGCCTGAACGCCGTTCACCGAATGAACATTTCCCCGTGGTTTACCTGCTGCACGGTTACAACATGACACCTCGAGACTGGTTGAATGTACAGCCCCAACTCCCCGATATTGCGGATCACCTGCGCCTCATCATCGTATGTCCCGATGGCAGCAACAGCTGGTACGTGGACAGTCCGGTCAATCCCGCCTCCAAGTATGAAACCTACGTGGCAAAAGAGTTAGTCGAGTACGTTGATTCCCACATGCCCACCATCCGCGACTCGCATGCACGCGCTCTCTGTGGACTGAGTATGGGCGGCTTCGGCTCCCTACGTCTCGCAATTCTGCACCAAGATACCTTCAGTGCCGCCGGCTCGATGAGCGGCCTCGTCGATTTCTCTCCCTTCCCCAACCGATGGGGCACGGCGGAAATCTTCGGGAAGGTCGCAGAAAATGACAAGCACATGCAGGAGTTCAGCATCCTGAATCTCGCGCGCTTCATCCGCCCCGGGCTGGCCATCATGTTCGATTGCGGCACGGCGGACTTTTTCCACCAAATCAACGAAAACCTCCACCGTCACTTGCTCGACCTCCGCATCCCGCATACCTACGTTTCCGCTCCAGGCACCCATCATTTCGCTTACTGGAACACCGCCCTCATTCATCAGCTCATCTTTCTCTCGCACCATTTCGAAAATCATCGCTCCGCCAATAAAATCAAAACACCCAATTAACACATAAAACTGTTGAGAAAAACTTGAAAAGGGTGAACAGGCATACGCTCCCCGAATCACCATTCCTAGCCGACTTCTTCGGACATGTTCCCGGTTACTCGACTTCTTTCAAATGCGACTGTCCTGGGAACGATCTGGAAACATATCTTTGAAGAGGAAAATTGAACGCGCTTTAAATGCTTCGGCGGCAGCACGAAAAAAGATTCCGGTTGTTTTGAGTTGTCTTATCCCTTCATCCCCATCTCGCGGAGAGCATCCGCACCACTTTGAAACGCTTGATGCGACCAGAGATAATCCCATAGGCCAAATCGACCGATGGGGGTGATGTTGAGCGAACGCAACCATGAGAGAACAGTCTCACGCGCAGAATAGATGGGAGGCGTGAACGTCACATTAGCGTACGGCTCAAAATGAATGTTGCGAACAATAATGTCTTCCTCCGAAAAATCGCAAATCTCTTTCAATTGATCCACTGTAATCCGCAGCACCTCCTCTGCGGGCGGAAGGGTGGCATCGTTGGCATAAAACACCTCCGCCTGCAGAGAAGAACAGCCTGTCGGCACATTGTCCGGGGATTTAAGATTCGGCGAATAAACGCGAGCAGGAGGAATATCTTCATCGTAGATATAGAACCACAGATACTTTGCTACATCGGGGCGATTAAACCCAAGTGAAACTTGATACCCGCGAGTCCAGCTGAGTTGATCCGCTGCCCTTTGCACCTCTGCAGGACAATCCAGGACAATATGCACCATCTCCGGCAATGGGACGGAGGAAAAAAGGCGCGAATAGGGAATCCGCGACCCATCTGCAAAGTAGACCACCCTCTCCTTAACGTCAATTGCCGTCACCTTTTTGTTGAATTGAATATCCAAATCTTCCCGGCATCTATCAAGAATGCTTCGGTACCCACCTTTCTTCGGATAATTCATGTGCGACGTGTAATAGAAATTCTCCTCCTGCTCAACAAAAGCTCCGCGTAAAACCTCCGCCAGTGACGATACGCGCATGCGTTCCCCCACCCAACGCGTCTCCAGCTCATGCGCCTCGTGTCCCCAATATTTGCGTGTGTAAGCAAAGGGAAACTGCTCCGCATAATAGTCACCGTATTGAACGCGCAGCCACTCATCGTAGCAAGAAATACTGGCTGCGTCTTTGCGCGGTCGGGCTACAAAATCTTCAATAATGCGTACCTTTTCCTCACACGGCAAGGGAGCCAGATTGTTTTGTGCCGGATGTCGAAGCCAATGTCCGTGCCAATAATTGTAGCACACCGGCACGTGCGAATACAGAGGAGATGACCTCTCAAACAATGCGGCCATTTGCTCATCCGGTGTAAATGAAAAATGAACGAAACGATCAAAACGAAACCCATCAATCACAAAATGTCCACACAAACCGCCCCAGTCCGCATCCTGTTCATAAATGACGCTCTGTTCCCCACGCTGTTGCAAATGCCACGCTGCAGAAATACCTGCAATCCCTGCACCCAAAATAACGTTCCTCCCGACGTACGCTGCTCCCATTTACCCCACCTGTATATCTCATTTCGAAAGAGATGTCCAGCCTAAAAATCACATCATATTGATTATAAAAGAACAATTGAGCACGTTTGCCAAATTGACAATGGGTGCGCTATGCACTTTTTTGTAGCTTTGTTCCCTTTTATTTATTTAGAGTAAAATGAATGGAATTGTATATTTCGTTATCTCTTTCGAAAAGAGAAATGCATCATGCGCCAGAAACTCACATGGCGGCATATTTTATTCATCATCAACATTATACATTACCAAAAGAAACGTGACCATAACCCACAGATCTTCATGCAGCCAGGACATACAAGACCACTGGGCGAGCTGTCACGAGTACTCTTTCTCGGAAGAGATAGTCTCCCTCAATCCTCTCATCAAATCATACTGGGGGAACCATCCGATCGACCGAAGCTTTCTGTTGTCACCGACGACAAGTTCATTTTCGGCAGCCCCCGGCAGAGCTCCCCATAGGATATTTCCCTTAAAATGAGTCAATTCGGCAATTTTATCCACAATCGTACGCAACTGCACTGGCTGACCAGAGCAAATATTCACTGCCCCACTTAACGGACTCTCCACGACATCGACAATGCCGCGAACGGCATCCTTGACATATACAAAATCCTTATAGTTCTTACATTCACTGACTCGAACATTGTCCCCCCGCAAACAGTCAGCAATGACCGAAGGAATCAACCTGTATGATCCCCTGTCCCCCGGACCATAACAGTTGAATGGACGTATCCACTGAAAATGTATGTCATTGAGCGCACAAAAAAGGCGAGCTGATCGATAAAAAGCATTTTTACAACAACCGTACAGAGAAGAAGGTGTTGTTGGCGTGTCATCCTCTCGCATAAGTCCATATTTATACTCATACTCCGCACAAGTTCCAGCACCGAGAAAATGGGTCCCCCCATAATGAGCAAAACTCTCAAGTAAACGTATGCTCGATGCCAACCATGTCATGTTCAAATTGTGAACATGTGCCCCGGCACCCATATACCACGCCAAATGCAGCAGGTGCGTAAATCGCTGCTCAGACATCAATTTTTCAGTAGCTGCATTGTCAAATAAGTCTAGCTGGTGAAGCGTTACAGAGGGGTGTCCCGATACCTTCCTGCAATGTACTACGACGTGTACATTATACCCACGTTGCAGCAGTTCCTCCAGTACATGAGAACCAATAAACCCTGAAGCCCCGGTAAGCAGAATCTTTTGATGTTTTGGCGATTTCACGTCCCTCGACCCCAAGCATATCTCTTTCCTAATGCGATAGTCAAGTCTAAAAACGTTTAACTATTGAATAAAAATCGATAGAGAGAATTGAGTT
>CANRNS010000030.1 GCA_947632055.1 uncultured Akkermansia sp. | reverse complement strand
CATATGACATGGCGGGGACGGAGGAGGTTTTAGTGCTCAATAGCACGTAAAGTTTTATGGATTTGCCAAAAAATTGCTAACTCCTGCTATCATCATACTTCCCGCCTATGAAAGACATTTTCTTGGGACGGATGTGCGCATCACCTCACGCGAATAAGTTTTTCTTGACTTTGTTGGAAGTGTCAGCTACCGTGTGGGAGTACTATGAAAGACCGACGAATTGTCATTACAGGCATCGGCGCACTCTCCCCGCTCGGCAACAGCGCCGCCGATACATGGAAGGCCATGAAGAACGGGGTATGCGGCATCGGTCGCATCGAGAGTTTGGAAGGAGTGGAAAACTTTCCCGTCCAAATTGCCGGCGAGGTCAAGGGGTTTGACCCAGCTCCCTACTTTGTGAAGGATCCCAAAGCCGTGCGGCGCTGCGACCGCTTTGAGCAGCTCGCCATGGCGGCCACTGTCATGGCCATGAAAGATGCCGCGCTCGACCCCGAAAAGGTGAATCGCAACCGCGTGGGCGTGATGATCGGATCGGGCATCGGCGGCTTGGGTATCCATGGGCAGAACTGCGAATTGCTCATCAAATCCGGGATGCGCCGCGTCTCCCCCTTCTGCATCCCTTACATGATCACCAATATGGCCAGTGGCATGGTGAGCATTGAGTTCGGCTTCGGCGGTCCCAACATGAGCATCTCAACAGCCTGCGCCACTTCTAATCACTCCATCGGCGAAGCCTGGCGCATCATGAAGTTCGGGGATGCCGACGTGATGATCTGCGGCGGAGCGGAAGCTTCCATTCTTCCCATCGGCATCGCCGGGTTTGCCAACATGAAGGCCCTCTCGACCCGCAATGACGACCCCGCCACGGCCTCCCGCCCCTACGATATTGATCGCGATGGCTTTGTGATGGGCGAGGGCGCAGGGGTGATCGTACTGGAAACTCTGGAACACGCGCAGGCGCGCGGGGCGCGCATTCTGGCGGAGCTGGTGGGCTATGGACTGAGCGCCGACGGCTACCACCTGACGTCCCCCATGCCGGAAGGCGAAGGAGCTGCCCGCTGCATGCAAATGGCGTTGGACCACGCCGGGCTGCACCCGCAAGACGTCGATTACGTGAACACACACGGAACCTCCACGCACTTGGGCGATATTTGCGAGGTGAAAGCCATCAAGCAAACCTTTGGCGACTACGCCAAAAACGGTCTCGTGGTGAGCTCGACCAAATCCATGACCGGGCACCTGCTAGGGGCTGCCGGCGGCATTGAGCTGCTCGCCTGCGTGATGGCGATTCGCGACAATTTCATCCCGCCGACGATCAATGTCTTCAACCAAGACCCGGAATGCGACCTGGACGTCTGCGCCAACTCCGGTCGCAGCCATGCCGTCCAGGTCGCGCTCAGCAACTCCTTTGGCTTTGGCGGCCATAATGCCTCGCTCATTGTCAAACGCTTTGCCGACTGAACTCTTGGGACATCCGCGCCTCCTTTTCCCCCTGCCCATGCTGCATCGTCTTTCCACAGCCCTGCGCCTCCAACTGGAAGCCTTGGTGCGGCGTGGAGCGCAAGATGGTTTTATGCTGCGCTGGGCCATCCTGAGCTTCGGGGTCCTGGCGGGGATTGTGGCGCTGCAAGCTTGCCGGGCATTTCGATTCCTGGATGAGGCGCAGCTGGTGGTGCTGGCAGGACACCCATTTTATCTGAGTGCACAGGATGCCCAAGTTTCCCTGCTTTCTCCGGCGGGACAATTTGGGCTTTGCGTCATTGTCACGCTCTATTTCAGCGGCGTGCTCATGACGCAAAGGCGCATGGGTCGACGCAGCCACATCTGTCTGCTGGCCGCAGTCGTCTTTGCCCTGCCGGGGCTGCTGTGCGTACTTTGGCACGGCGTGCTCTACGTAAGCCAGGTACTCACCTGTATCCTGCTGCTCTGGATGATTCTGGTTCCCATTTCTGCCTGCTTTCGCCACCACCGCTCATGAACCCGCAGGACTACCCGCCCGATGTGCGCGAGCTCATCGATAGTCTCACCCGCATGCCCGGCACCGGTCGACGCACAGCGGAGCGACTGGCGCTCTGGTTTCTGCTGCGCGCCGGGGAAGATGCTGCGCGCATCGCCCAAGCTATCTCTCGCGCCGTGGAAAACACCGGCACCTGCCCCAACTGCGGCTTCTTTGCGAATCGGGGTGAGCTCTGCACAGCCTGCAGCGATCCCACCCGCGATGCCTCCGTCATCTGTGTTGTTGAGCATGCCACGGATGTGCTGCCCATTGAACGCAGCGGCTCCTTCCACGGCCTCTACCACTGTCTCGGCGGTAAAATATCCCCGCTGGACGGTATTTTACCCGAGCATCTCGCCATTGACCAACTCGTGCAGCGCGTGAAAGAGCACCCCAACTGCGAAGTCATTCTGGCCGTGGGCAATGATGTGGAGGGAGAAGCCACGGCTCTCTACCTCACAGACCGACTGACTGATCTTCCTTGCCGCATCTCACGCCTTGCGCAGGGTATGCCTGCCGGCGCCGGATTGGCGCAAGCGGATGCCGTCACGGTGATGCGCGCCCTCAACGGTCGGGTAAATCTGCGTTGATTTTTCTGTTTCATCTTGACTCTTTCGCCTCCACACGCTACCCTGATTATATCATGCAACGCAGAGACTTTATCAAACTCGGTTTTGCCGTAGGCGCCGGATTTTCGCTGGATACCCTCAGCGGCTTGTTTCCGATCGCCAGCGCCGAAGAATCCGCAGTACCCGCAAAGAAAGATCCCCTAGTGGCCGTGCGGGGTGATGATCGTGTAGCCATGCTGTCTGCCGCTCTCATGGTGTTGGGAAGCGGAGGAGGCATGTCCGCCTTTGTCAAACCCGGACAAAGCGTTGTCATCAAGCCCAACTGCGCATGGGACAAATCCCCGGAATTTTGCGCCAACACGCACCCCTCCCTCGTTGGACACATGGTCAAACTCTGCAAACAAGCGGGAGCTTCCAAGGTGCAAGTTTTCGACCACGCATGCGACGATTGGCAGCGCACCTACCGCAACAGTGGCATTCAAGCAGCGGTTGAAGCCGCCGGGGGCGAAATGATCAGCGGAGCAGATGAGGGGTTGTACCGTGACCACCCCAACCCGGCCGCCCGCAAGCTCAAGCAGGCTAAAGTTCACTCCGCCATTCTGGATGCAGATGTTTTTATCAACATGCCCGTGCTCAAAAACCACGGAGGGGCGCGCATGACTGCCTGCATGAAAAATATGATGGGAATCGTTTGGGATCGCGGGTTTTTCCACAGCCACGATCTGCACCAGTGCATCGCTGACAGCATCCTGCTGCGCAAGCCGGATCTCAACATCCTGGACGCCTTTTCGCCCATGTTGCGCAATGGTCCCAAGGGCAAAGATGAAAATGACCTCATTCAGACACATGCCCTGCTGGTGGGAAAGGATATTGTGGCCATGGATGCCGCAGCCGCCAAACTTCTGGGCTACGAAGACGGTGAGGTGCGCCATATCGACCTGGCAGCCTCCATGGGACTGGGTGAAAAAGATCTCTCCAAGGTCTTGATTCGCCGTATTTCTCCTTCCTGATGCCTATGTGGCGGTTGTCACGCCTTATCTGCGCCACCCTGGTGGGGCTGCTGGTTGTGTGGGGATTCGTCAACCTGCACAATGCTGAACCAGCTGCCTGGGAGCATCTTATTGAGCGCATTCAGTTCATCCCGGCTCTGCTCGGCACACAAAGCGGCGTGGCATGGGCAGGCGTTGTGCTGGTCTCTCTCATTGTCGTTACTCTCATCTTCGGACGTGCGTATTGTTCCTTCCTCTGTCCATTGGGGATTGCTCAGGATATCGTCATCCGCCTGCACAGCTTTGTCGAGCGTCTGCGCGGCAGAAAGGCGGCCCATCCTGCCCGTCGCTATGCGCCGCCGGTGCCCTATGTGCGATACGGGGTGCTGCTGGCAGTGACGGTCGGCTGGCTCCTCGCCGGAGCCGCGGTCCTGGCTTGGGCGGATCCTTACAGCATCGCGGGACGTTTCTTGGCAGGCGTCATCAACCCGCTTGCGGCGGAGCTGACCAATGCCGTAGAAGGGCGACAAGTGACGGCGGCGGCATGGGAACGCTACGGCTGGCTGCTGGCGCCTGTCGTGATCATGTTTCTGCTGCCGCTCATCCTGGCGTGGTGGCGCGGACGCATCTATTGCAACACGCTCTGCCCGGTGGGAACGCTGCTTGGCCTGCTGGCGCGCCGCCCCTTGCTGCGCATCGGCATGGACCCCAACGGCTGTATACGCTGCGCCGCCTGCGTACGCGCCTGCAAGGCTCAGTGCATCGATCTGCAAAGCTATTGCGTAGACACCTCGCGCTGCATCAACTGCTACAACTGCGTGAGCGCCTGCAAACGCGGTCTGCGCCCGCACCTCGTTTCCCCCTTCCAAACCCCGGGCGTCAAAAAAAACTCGCCCCCAAAAACTAACTGCGAAAAAGAGCCTCCAAGCAGCTCGCGCCGCGCATTCCTGGGTCTGTTAGCCACGAGCGTACCGGTGGTTGCCGCTCCCGTTCAAGCCGACGAAACAGCCCCTGCAGCCTCCCCACCCGGCAGTGTGAGTGTGCCGCGTTTTCTGAGCCACTGTACCGGCTGCGGGCTGTGTATCACCGCCTGTCCTACCCGGGTGCTGCAACCTGCCACCCTGCAGCACGGGTTCTCGGGCTTCCTAAAACCCTATCTGGATTTTACCCAAGGTTTCTGCAACTTTGATTGCACGGCCTGCAGCTCCGTGTGTCCGGTTGGCGCGATTCTCCCCCTCTCGCGCGCCGAAAAAAAACGCACGCAGATCGCCCTGGCTTCGTTTCATTCTGAACGCTGCATCGTGTATGGCCACCAAACGGAGTGCGGCGCCTGCACCGAACATTGCCCCACCAAAGCCCTCTCCACCATTGAAGGCAAAGTCCCCTGCTACACGCCTGAAAACTGCATCACCTGCGGCGCCTGTGTGGACATTTGCCCGCAGCATGCGCTCTCGTTACAACCGAGAGGCGAGCATGTGCAAATCGACCGCGCCAAGTGCATCGCTTGCGGCAAGTGCTCGCGGGTGTGCCCTACGAAAGCTATGACCAGCAAACGGCTGATGGTGCCGGTGCTGGACAGCAAACTCTGCATCGGGTGCGGAGCCTGCTCCTACGCCTGCCCGGTGCGGCCGGAGCGAGCCATGCAGATCACCCCGCTCAGTCGACACGGAAGCGCCGAGGTGCTCCACGAAGCTCCTGCTCAAAACCCTGTCAGCACCGATGAGTTCCCCTTCTAAACACGGCTTGACGCGGAAGCGTTTGGATGGTATAAAGACTCCCGACCAATGGCAGCCCGAAGTTCGCACCAGGAGATTGCTCAAACGCTCATCGATCTCAATGAGATAGCGGTTATCTCGCACATGCGACCGGATGGTGATGCCGTGGGCAGCTCCATTGCGCTTGGGCTGGCTCTGCAAGCGCTCGGCAAGCGCGTGCACGTGTGGATCGAAGATGGCGTACCGGAACGCTTCCGCTTTCTGGAAGGCGCGCAGCTTGTCACCCCTCCGCCAAATACTCTGCCACCCGGGCTGGAGTGCGTGGTCTGCCTGGATTGCGGAGAACCCAAACGCTTGGGCGGCAATGGTCAACTACTTGTAGAATCAGCCTCCCTCACCATCAATATCGACCACCACGAGACCAACACTCTGTACGCCACAATGAACCTCGTGCAGGAGAAAGCCGCAGCCTGCGCCTACGTGCTCGCTCCCCTGCTGGATGCTCTCGGCGTTGCGCTCACTCCACCCATGGCTGCCGCGCTCTACGTTGCCGTCAACACGGATACGGGCTCTTTCCAATACAGCTCGACCACGCCGGAAGTTATGCGCCTGGGCGCACGGCTCATTGAGGTCGGGGTGGACGTGGGAGACATCAACCGTCGCCTCTACCAGGAACTCCCCCTGGCTGCCTTGCACCTGCAACGCGAGGTGCTCTGCAACATGGAGCTGGACGCCGAGGGTCTCATTGTACACTACTCGCTCACCATCGCCCGTCGACAGGAGCTTCACCTGCGACTCGAAGACACGAAAGACCTGGTGGATATCATCCGCGTTCTGCGCGGGGCCAAAGTGGCACTTATCTTTGAGGAGCTGGAGGGAGGGCTTGTCCGCATCTCCCTGCGCTCGAAAGACTCCGCCGTACGAGTGAATGATCTGGCTGCTCAATTTGGCGGCGGGGGACACCCCATGGCTGCCGGCATTCGCATGCGCGGCACGCTTGGCGACGTGCGTTCCGCCGTGTTGCAAGCCACTCGCAAAGCCCTGAGCTCACGTGCATGACCTCCCCGTCCACCGAGAGCCCCAGCGGCGTGTTGCTGGTGGATAAAGACCCCGGTTTTACCTCCCACAATGCCGTGGCGCTCTGTCGCCGTATCCTGGGAACGCGCAAGGTGGGACATTGCGGCACGCTGGACCCCATGGCCACCGGCATGCTGATTCTGGTCATCGGCAAAGCCACGCGTCTGCAGGAACGCCTCATGAGCGAAGATAAAGTTTACACGGCTATCATGCAGCTTGGGATTGAAACCAATAGCCAGGACGCCGATGGTGAGGTGGTAGCCACAAAGCCGACTGATGGCGTCACCGCAGCCGATATTCAACGCGCCTTTGAGCATTTTCACACTGAGTTTGACCAAGTGCCGCCCATGTTTTCGGCAGTGAAAATCAACGGCGTGCCCTGCTACAAGCTCGCACGCCGCGGCGAAGAAGTCGCCCGACGAGCCCGGCGAGTGCGCGTGTTTGACTACACGATCACCCGCATTGACTTGTCCAACGCCCAAGTAGACTTTTCGGTACACTGCTCCAAGGGCTTTTACGTGCGTACCTATGCGCACGACATCGGACAACTGCTGGGCTGCGGAGCGCACCTCACCGCCCTGCGCCGCATTCGATCCGGGCAATTTGATATCGCCCAGGCCATGAGCGTATCTGATCTGAAAGCAGCCACTCGCCAGCAAGTTCTCGCCCGCTTGATCCCCGTGGAACAGTTGATCCCCACCACCTCCTGAGCCATGCAGATCTTTCATTCGTTTGCTGAATTAGGCTGTCTCGACCGACCTGTTCACTGGGCCATCGGTTTTTTTGACGGCGTGCACCGCGGCCATGTCCGCGTGATGCACAGCGCCGACACCCCAGACGCCCTGCGCGGGGTCATCACCTTTGCCCGGCACCCGCTGGCGCTGCTTCATCCTTCTACACAGCCCCTCCTCATCACACCTTGGTCAGTGTACAAGGCGCAACTGATCGCGGAACTGGGTGGAGCGGATGTGCTGCTTATCCTTCCTTTTAACAATCAGCTCGCTGCACTCACCCCGGAACAATTTTTGGATACGCTGGGGGAAGCATGCCACGTAACGGGCGTCTCAGTGGGCGAAAACTGGCGCTTCGGCGCGGGAGGGATCGGGAATGCAGAAAAGCTCCGCCAAGAAGGCACAAAACGCGGCTGGCACATCCGCATTTGCCCGCTGGAGCATCACCTCGGCTCGCCCGTGTGCTCGCAGCGCATCCGCACTGCCCTGGCTGGAGGAGACCTCTCGCTCGCCGCAGCCCTGCTCGGTCACCCCTTTGTCATAGCCGGACATGTCGAACATGGCCAGCACCTGGCGCGCCGTCTCGGTTTTCCCACAGCTAATATCACGATCCGCCCCCACAGCGCCCTACCTCCAGCAGGGGTGTATGCTGTGCGTGCCCACGTTGGGAACACAGAGTTACAAGGCATTGCCAATTTGGGGCTGCGCCCCAGCATTATTGAGCAACGCAAACTTCCACGCCTTGAGGTCCATTTCCCCCATTGGCAGGGCGACCTGTATAACTGCTCCCTCGCTGTGCAGCTATGTCGTTTTATACGCCCTGAACGGCAATTCCCTTCTCTGGATGCTCTGCAATCACAAGTGCTGGATGATATCTCATCCTTGGATTCTCAAGCAATCATGCCAATTTTGCCCACTTCTTCATCAGAAAATTAGATTTTTGATAGTGATTCATCTTCAATTCTTTATGTTTATTTTGCTCTTTTGCATGCCGGGAATTGTCATTTTTTTTCATTTTAGACTTGCCATCAATGCCAAATTGGCTATAATAGCGCCGCGTCTTCTGCCTACAGTGGGTAGAGGAACTTCAACCTAGTAAATATAAGAAAATATGAAGACCATCTCTGTTCTCGCTCTTACGGCGGTTGCTATTCTTGCCAGCTGCCAGCAGCAGCAGCAGCAGCAGGCCCCTGAGGCTCCGGCTCCGGTTCCTGCTACTACCGTCACCAAGTAAGAGTTTCCAAGGAGAGGCAGGCAACTGTCTCTCCTGCGAAGATTCGCAAGCGCGTCGGAATTTTCATTCCGGCGCGCTTTCTTTATGAGCTTTGCTTCCTGCTTAACAACACACAGTGTGAACGCGCACGCGGCGCGTCTCCTCGCCCACACTCTCAATTTGCACCCATACGGTGTGTTGCGGCATCAGCGCTCCGCCAAAACGGTCTGCCCACTCCACGAGCAATACCATCCCACTCTCCAAATATTCATCCCAACCTATCTGCAGGACCTCCTCCATTTGCCGCAGGCGGTATAAATCAAAATGAGCCACCGGCAAACGGCCGTCCAAATGCTCATGCACAATGCTGAAGGTAGGACTACTGCCCACCTGAGCACAACCAAGCCCGGCCAGTATCCCCTGCACAAGACGCGTCTTGCCCGCACCTAGCCCACCCACCAAACCCAGCACATCCCCCGCCCCAAGCTCACTGGCCATGCAACGTCCAAGCTCACGCATAGCTTGTTCACCGTGCACATCTTGTGTGTCAAATTGAAAAAATTTTGTCTTATTTTCCATTTTTAATAAATTTTACTTGCCAATTTGGCCGCCATGTCTATAATGTGCCAGCCCGTCTATGCGGGTGCAACAAAAAAAATAAGAAATTATGGCATACGCAATATTCGCATCCGGCAGCAAGCAGTACCGGGTCACTGTGGGTGATGTGGTAGAGGTGGATCGTCTCCCCGACATGCAGAACGAGGGAGAGGCAAAGTTCGACCAGGTGCTGCTGGTGGAGGACGGGGATACGACGAAGGTTGGGACCCCGGTCGTAGAAGGGGCCAGTGTGACAGCCCAGGTGCTGGAGGCCGAGGCACGTGGTCCGAAAGGGATCGCTTTCAAGTTCAAGCGTCGCAAAGGCTTCCACAAGAAGAAGGGGTTTCGAGCTGCGCTCACCAAGGTCAAAGTCACTGCGATTAACGCTTAATTATTAACCGAGACAATTCTTATCAGACATGGCACATAAAAAAGGACAAGGCTCCGTACGTAACGGACGTGACTCCCGCAGCAAACGCCTCGGCGTGAAAAAATTCGGAGGACAATCCGTCATCGCAGGCAACATCATTATTCGCCAGCGCGGCACGAAGTTCCACCCCGGCAAAGGCGTGGGCATGGGACGAGACTACACCATCTTCTCACTCGTGGATGGTCGCGTGTTTTTCGATCGTGAAGGCCGCCGCGTCAACGTAGCAGAGGAGGAGACTAAATAATTCCCTCTGTAAGCGGCTGATCTCTACTTTGCAGAGCTGAGCTCTCCATGAGCTCAGCTCTTTTTTCCTTTTCAACCGCGTATGTAGCGCAAATAATCATCCACCGCACGGTCTATACACACACGAGCATCCGGCATAGAAACGCCCAACGCAAGCAAATCGCCGTTGTCCATCGCTGTATGAGCGGGGCGCGGGGCGCGGAATCTGTCCATGTTGCAAACACGCTGCGGCTCCACATGCGGCATCTGCGACAGGGCGCCCACCATGCAGGCATGCTCCAAAGCTATCCTGGCGCCGCTGTAACGGGTCATCGGCTCGCCGCAGCTCGTCACTTGAAGCACCCCGCTCACCCCCTCCAACTGCGGGCTGAGAATGACGCGAGCAATATCCTGCGCATGCGTAGGCAACGAATCTTGATCCGCGGCAGCAAATAATTTTTCCCCTCGCAGCGCCTGGGCCAGCACGTGTTCCACAAAAGAGGGCTTATGCGGATTGCCACACACCCAAGAAACGCGCAGGATAAGCGCTTCGGCATTGTTCTCGGTCACTTGGCGCTCGGCCTCAACCTTGGACATGCCATAGATGTTTACAGGCTTGCAGCGAGCATGGGTTTGTTTGAGTCCGGGACGACGTCCATCCAGTACATAATCTGTGGAGAGGTGAATAAAACGAGCTCCTGTGTGTCGGCAAGCCAACGCCATAGCGGCAGGACTCATGGCGTTGACCACATGAGCGCGCAGGGGATTCTCCTGGCAGGACTCCACCTGTGAGATTGCCGCACAATTGACCACCAATGAAACCATATCATGGCATAGCACATACTCCCCGACAGATGCAGGGCGCTCCATATCGCATTCTGCGTGCGAGGGAGTGAGCAGCTCGTGCCCATTTGCCCGCGCAGCCGCGCTGAGGATTTCACCCACTCGCCCACTCGCACCAAAAATCAGTATCTTCATGCGTTCGTCCCTGTGGTGTGTGCACAATTTTTTCGCGCCAAGCGCAGCAACTCATCGTATGCACGCGTCTCACCGCGAGCGGCGGCTTTGCGGTACCAATACGCCGCCATTTCATCGCTTTGCGGCGCGCCGATCCCCTGCTCGAAACACGCCCCCAGTTTCAAGGCTGCCGAGGCATGCCCACGGCGCGCAGCATTTTCCAGGCAACATACAGCGCCTGCCGGGTCTTTCCTACAGCCCACGCCCTTCAGGTAACACTTCCCCATCAAATAAAACGCATCAGGCTCACCGGCCTTGGCCGCTACATCAAAGCACTCGAGTGCCCGCTCATAATTACGTGCAACACCACGCCCACGCAACAACCGACGCCCCAGCTGCATGCAAGCTTGCGCGTCTCCGGCGGCAGCCCGTTGCTCCAAGTTTTCATCGCCATCCATGGCTTATTGATGAGGGATGAGCTCGCAAATCAACTCTTCAAGCTGCAAGTGACGAGATTCGCGGGTGGCCATGTGTTTGAGCTCAATATTCGGAAACTCCGCACCAATGATAGCCGCATAGGTGGCGCCGCATCGCTCGGCATGGCGCAGTTGCTTGGTCAGTTTGCTCCATGCAAGCGGCACATCCACGCTCACTCCCGCATCCCGCAAGGTAGAAGCGAGCAACAGCAAACTCTGCCGCATCTCCGGTGCAGCAAGCAGCAAACACACATCACAGGTGTGCGGAGCAAGAGCAGCATCCCGCAAGGCACGCGCCTCCGGGCACGCCTCAATCAAGTGCGCGATGACCGCATCCCCCATGGCAAATCCCGTTGCCGGCATATCGATGGAGCCATCCGTCAGCGTTGAAATGAGTCGATCATACCGCCCACCGCCAGCCACGGCGCGCAAACTCTGCGCTTTGTCAAAAATCTCAAACACAAGACCTGTGTAATAGGCCAGTCCACGCACCACACCTAAATCCAACTGCACATACTCCGCCAAGCCGCGCGCCTGCAGCTCCTCAAGCACCTCATCATAACGCGTTGAGACCCCCTCGGGCGGGTTGGCGATAAAGTCGGTAATCTGCTCTCGCGTGAGTCCGAAAGCCGCCAGCTTTTCTGCAGACACTTCCGCGCGATCGCGCTCTAATTTATCAATCACAGCCAGAAAATCCGGCACGCGCTCCTCGGCAATGCCGTGCTCCTGCGCATATTTCAGCCACACCTGGCGGTCACTCACGCGCACGACAAAGTCTGTCTCTTTGAACCCCAGCACCCGCATGCTGTCAATAGCCAGCGCCAGGAGCTCAGCATCCGCCCCCGCCCCTTCTTCACCCAAGATATCTACATTAAATTGCACGAACTCGCGCTGACGGCCCTTTTGCGGTTTTTCGTAACGGAAACAAGGTCCAATTTCATACCATTTCAGCGGCTTGTTGTAGTCCAGATAGCGCGTGCTCACGATACGTCCAAGCGAAGCCGTGAGTTCCGGGCGCAGAGCGACATCGCGTTCTCCCTGGTCGGTGAAGCGAAAAAGCTGCGTCGGCAATTCCCCTCCACTCTTTTTGAGGTACAAATCCGTAGGCTCCAGCATGGGAGCCTCCCATTCTACAAACCCATACCGGCGAGCTACCCTCCGCCATGCACCATACAAATAGGTCCGCAAAGCATACTCCTGCGGCGCTAAATCACGGAATCCCGGCAATGGTTGATATCGTGCGTCTGACATTTCCTCAATTTCCGCACGCATTATACGCTATTTGAGAGACAGAGGCAAGCCCCCAACCTGCGTACAATCACCAATTTTTCAATTGATCAATGCTTCGCCTCAACTCCGGCGATTCTCATACATTTCTGAGTAATAACGCTCATAAGCTCCGCTGGTGACATCTTCCATCCACTGCTTATGCGTGAGGTACCAGCGCACAGTGTCGCGCAGTCCATCTTCAAAAGTGTGTTTGGGGGACCAGCCAAGTTCTGCACGCAGCTTGTCAGCATTGATAGCGTAGCGCAGGTCGTGCCCGGCGCGGTCAGTGACATGCGTGATGAGTTTCTCACTGCTTCCCGGCGCACGTCCAAGCTCCTCATCGGTGATGCGAATGAGCAACTTTACGACATCGATATTTCTCCACTCGTTGATGCCGCCAATATTGTAACTTTCCCCATCTCTCCCGCGGTGAAACACCTCATCGATCGCCTCCGCGTGATCCTGCACATGCAGCCAATCTCGCACGTTCTCTCCCTTACCGTAGATGGGCAGAGACTTGTTTGCACAGATATTACGAATACACAGCGGTATAAGTTTTTCCGGAAATTGGTAAGGACCGTAATTGTTCGAACAATTGGTGATCACCACCGGCAAGCCATATGTATCGTGGTATGCGCGCACAAAGTGGTCTGAACTCGCCTTGGAGGCAGAATAAGGACTGTGCGGATTGTAGCGCGTTGTCTCGCAGAAAGCCTCTTCCCCCGGCTGGAGCGCACCATAAACCTCATCCGTGGACACATGGTGGAAACGGCACGTGTTAGTCGGTAAGGATTCCCACGCCTCACGAGCTGCCTGCAGCAAGCTGAGTGTTCCCAGCGTATTCGTGCGCGCGAAAAGGAAGGGATCGCGAATGGAGCGGTCCACGTGGCTCTCTGCGGCCAGGTGAATGACGCCATCGATGCGATGTTCGCGAAAAAGAGAACGCACGAGATCGATATCGCCAATATCACCGCGCACGAAATGGTAATTTGCTTCCTGTTCAATATCTCGCAAATTGGCAAGATTGCCCGCATAAGTGAGCAAATCGAGATTGACAACTTCATACTCCGGATACTTATGCACAAAATGCCGTACCACGTGTGATCCTATAAAACCGGCCCCCCCGGTAATCAATATGTGTCGCTTCATAAGCCTTGCGTAATTGCACGTCCATTCTACATGACAAAACCCCGTAAACGCAAGCAAAAAAGGCCGTCTCACAAATGAGACGGCCTTTGAAATCTATGAAATAATCGGGAGAGAGATTTACTTCTTCTTGGCAGGCTTCTTGCCACCCTTCTTCTTGAAGACAGAGGAGGGTTTGAAAGCCAGAGTGGTGGAGGCGGCGATCTTCATCGCAGCGCCTGTCTGAGGATTACGACCAGTGCGAGCAGCACGCGTCTTCATCTCAAACGTACCGAAGCCGATGAGCTGAACCTTCTCGCCTTTCTTCACAGCAGCGGTGATGGAGTCGAGAACGGCGCTCAGAGCAGCCTCAGCGCACTTCTTGGTAGCGCCTTCACCAAGTTTTCCATGAATGCTCTCTACGAGTTCAGTCTTGTTCATAGGACTTCATGATAGCACCCTGATATGGCTTTTCAAGCCTAAAAGGAGCATGGTTGCTTTTTTTTCGCACTTTTTCGGGCGAAAACGAGCGATTTGATGCGTTTTGGAGCCCTTTTTGCCCCGGCGCAAGCGTACGACTATCTAACCAGGAGCACAAAGCGGTGATCCTCGCAAGGCAAACACATCGGTGCGAAATCCATCAACGGAGAAAATGCCCGAGGAGGCTGACAGGTCTCGTTTTTGTGACAAAGGGATCAAAACAAGGAACACTTCCTCACCGAGAATGGAGTTGACTTTTTTCGTTCCGGCAGACTTTACCGATCCGAATGCATCTGCGTCTTGCACACATGATCTACAAATCGTCAATCAAAAAAAATCGCAAGTAGCAAACGCGTGTTCTAATGCGTTTGCCCTGCCTTCATACCGGCCTCGCGCCACTCGTCCAGCATTTCCTGAACGTCGTGGAGAGCAAGAATTGAACTGCTGATTTCAATATCCCCGCCGGGAACAAAAGAAAGAGTAATGGAACAATGAGCCATTCCCATCTCATCGCTTTGGCACACGGTAACCCCGCGCAGATAACGCCAGTCATATCGGCGCATACGCAGTACACCGATGGCCACTCCGGCGGCATCCACCTTGACCCGATAAAGCGCGTAATATCCTCCCCAGAGTACGGCCAACGCACCGGCGCTCGCCGCAAGCGCCCGCTGCCACTCACACCAGTCCGCACCCCGCCACTTCCAAACCGCAGCGATGCATCCTACCACTCCGATGACCATCATAGCGTACAACGCAGCATTGGCGCTGCGCAATGTCCGTTTGTAGTGAGGAGGAAGTTGAGGAGGAATAGCGTGCATAAAGCTTTCAGCGGGAGCCAGGAGAAACTTCATCGCTGTAGTCTCCACAAGGGCGATATTTCACATCGGCAGGCTCGACCCACCCGCCACGGTTATAATCCTCCGGTGCGCGCGACACATACACCGCCATGCCCGGCAGCGAGTATTCGTACAACTTCCGCGCTATGGCGTAAGGAGAGCGAATGCAGCCGTGTGAAAGACGCCGTCCCGGCACAACCCGTCCCCCGTGTATCCCCACTCCGTCCCAAGTGAGCCGATGCCAGCATGGCATAGAAGATGGTCTGAAGCTCGCCCCGGTCGGCGTGCCTTGCGTCAGGTCGGCGTTGGCATCAATCACCTTCCCTCTGGAGTTTACCCATTTGCCGTAGCGACCGGAGTGATGGTTGCGTTTCTTTTCAAGCACGCGAAATACGCCGGTAGGCGTTTCATGTCCTTGAATCCCGGTAGATATAGGCCAATCCATCGCAACGCGGCCCATCACGTAGAGTCGCGCACGCTGCTGCGGCAAGCACACAATAATTTTTGAATTCGTAGTGGTGATCCTGTTCAGCAGGGGATCGTAACAATAAACTTTGGCCGTTTTTGGATATTCTTTGGAAGCGACGAAGTGCTCATAGCTTCCCTCCGGAAATGGATTGACGTAACCCGACAAATCTTTGCCCGGCATGACCAGAGGATTTTTCCCCTGCGTATCCACCTGCGGCGGCAATTCTTCTGCCTCAAACTCCGGCGGCTCCTGCTGCGCCAACGAGGGCGACATCCGCTTCGCGCGCGCCGGATGGTGCGGCACGGCACATCCGGTCACCAGCATAGCCAGCCCACATATCACCACCCCCAACTTGTGGCGGGTTCTCATCTGCCGCGTGGTATCGTCAACTTCTGTCCATCGCGAATGTGCCCCGCCTGGTCCGACTTCATCCCATTTGCCTTCAATATAGCGGCCACTGTCGTATTGTGACGCGCCGCAATACCCGACAAGGTTTCACCAGACTTGACGATATAGACGCCCCCAAGCGGCTTAGCCTGGGTCTTAGCTTTGGTAGACCGAGCTGCAACAGGTGCACTGCGATGCTGAGATGCAGAAGATTGGACGCTCTGCGCAGGAGAAGGTATGACGAGCTTTTGTCCACTGCGGATAGGAGACTCCGGAGAAAGTCCATTTGCCGCGCACAGAGCAGAGAGCGTCACCCCATTTTTGCGAGCGATTGCCGTGAGCGTCTCCCCCCGCTGCACCAGGACTTGACTCTGCTGTTCACGAGTTGCTGCAGGACTCGCCGCCACGGCGGGCACCCCCTCATTCCCTTTCTCCACCACCACATCATCCGCTTTGGCTTTGCTCACCGTGTCGCTTAGGAACGACAAATTCTTCCCCAAGAACTGGCAAGAGAACAGCCCCCCGACAGCTGCCGTCAACAGCCCGGTCGCAATGGCCTGTCGGATTCTCTCTTTCATCCTTGCTTCCTCGCGTGTTGTGAATCCGTGAATCCTCAGCGCTTCGCAGGTATCTTCAACTTGCGACCTGCGCGTATTTTGTCTTCATGGCCTTTCGCGATGCCGTTAGCCTTCATGAGAGCAGCAGTACTCACGCCGTATTTGGCCGCAATGCCGGAGAGAGTTTGCCCGGAAGTAATGGTGTGCGTTCTATCGACAGCTGCAGACTTGCCGCCATCCTTCTTGCCGGTCTTTTTGCTATCTTTCTCAGGCTTGTATCCCTTGGGCGTGTACCGCACCTTGATCACCTGCCCGGGGTAAATTGTCGTTCCCTTCAGGTTGGAATCTTTGCGGATCTGCGCCACAGTGGTGTTGCTGCGCTTGGCGATGACTGTCAAATTATCTCCCGGACGCACCTTGTACACAACCAAAGTCGGTCGCTTGGGTTTCTTACCCTGTGCGAGCTTTTTGCCAGAACCCTTTTTGGTGCTGGTTTTCTCTCTGCTGGTTTCAGTAGCAGCCAGCGCCGACTCACTTATCGGTTCATTCGGCGTGGCTACGCTGCCCGCAAGCGGATCCATCCCACCACCGGAAGTCTCCACCACCGTATTGTCTTGTCCGGATTCAGCAAGCTTCGGCTGATTCTGCCGAGCGCCGGTATTCTTCGTCTCCTCCGGCTCAGGTATGGCATAATTATTCCGGCTGGTCGCGGTCGGTGTGTGAGTGCCAGCTCCCACCTGCCGACTCCCATCATCTTCCAACAACCACGGCGGTATCTCACCATCCGCCACCTCGCTGACAGGCAATGCAGTCTCCGCATACCCATCCCCGTCAGAACTCGAACACCCGCACAACATCAAAATAGCACATACCCCTACACCGGGAGCCGTCATAGATAAAATTTTCATACGCTTTTATTCTACCAGATTCGCCAACTTTATCAAGTTTTTTCACACTTCTTCGTCCTACATAATTCTTGCTCCTCTCGAAGAAAGGTGCTAGAGTGAGCGACGAGATGCAAGATTGCTCCCCCAGAGCTATTGTAGAGGCCGATTTGGACGCCATAGCGCACAACCTGCATGTGGCGCGACAAGCGGCTCCCGATTGCCACATTATTGCCGTCGTGAAAGCCAATGCTTATGGTCACGGACTGGAACAAGTGGTGCGCCGCCTGGAAGCTGAGCATCCCGCATTTTTTGGCGTAGCCAATGCGATGGAGGCTCGCCAAGTGCAGGCAACCGACTGCAAAACGCGCCCCTTCCTGCTTGGCCCCAATCCTCCCGCTGAACGCGCAGAAATTGCAGCTTCCGGCTGGGGATTCACCATTTCTTCTCTTGAAGAGGCCGACCATTTTGCGAGCTTGGCGGCAGACGGACAACGCGTGCTGTCCGTGCATCTGGCGGTGGACACAGGAATGGGACGCGAAGGTTTTCTGCCCTCAGAACTGGGCGATGCGCTTGCTCATCTGAAAGGTCTCCCGACCTTGCACGTGGAGGGAGTTATGTCGCACATGCCGGTAGCAGATGAAGATGAACGTTTCTCGTGCGCGCAGATTAATCTGTTCGAACAATGCGTACGAGAAATTGCCTTGCACGCCCGGCTGCGCTACGTGCATTTGGCGGCAAGCGCGGGGCTTCTGGGCTACAAGATTCCCTATGCCAACACGGTACGCCCTGGACTCATGCTTTACGGGATTTCACCGATTCCCTGCACGTGGGAGAACCAACTGCGTCCCGCACTCCGCCTGCGTGCGGCGGTCACCCTGGTGCGATCCCTGCCAACAGGCCATGGAGTTTCGTATGGGCGTTGCTTTGTGACCCCGCGCCCCTTACGTGTGGCTACAATCGGCATCGGTTATGCGGATGGCTGGCGCCGCCACCTTTCCGGCAAACAAGCCTATGCGATCATCCGAAATACACCTTGCCCACTGCTCGGACGCGTCACCATGGATCAAATTATGGCGGATGTGTCTGCCTCACCCGGAGTGCAAGCGGGGGATATGGCGGAACTTATAGGCCCCTCCTTAAGCGTCAAGCAACTTGCGACGCAGGTTGGCACCATCCCATGGGATATCCTCACTGGACTGGGACCGCGACTCCCGCGCCTGAGCTGCTCATTGGGCTAATTGCCCGCACGGCGTAAGTTTCCTCCTTCGAAGCAACGATTGAGCGCTCTCGCAGAAAAAACAGGAGGCTTCTTGCCACTCTTCACCGCTTCTATGGCTTGGTCATAATGATCCAGCTTGAGCGCCAGATAATCCATGCAGCGCTTGAGTTCACGGTGTTGGTCGCGCAAGCGTTTTTGCGTTTCCCGCAAGATCTCTCGCCGCACGCGCAGGGTATCTTCCTCATCCCCCACCATTGAAAAATATCGCTTCATCTCCGGCAACGAAAGCCCCGACGCGCGCAAGCAACGGATCGTGTTCACGCGCCCAATTTCCGACTCCCCGTACCGCCGGTTGCCCGCCCCATCTCGTGGAACAGATAGTATCAGCCCTTCGTCCTCATAAAATCGAAGCGTCGAAGCAGATAAACCGGACACCTCCGCCATTTGCGCTATAGTATAAAGTGTACTCATGCCTTCATTATATGGGTTCAAGTCACTTGAAGGAAAGCAAAATTGACATTTCGTAACATGGCATGCTACAATACGCAACGATGACAAGTGATTGGATAGAACTACTGCCGACTGACGAGACGTGGTGGCAAGTGGCGTTGCTAGCGCTTATTGGAGCCTGTATTGGTTCTTTCTTGAATGTCGTTCTCTACCGCATTCCCCACGGTATGGGAGTAAATCACCCGCCACGCTCCTTTTGTCCATCATGCGGGGCTCTCATCCCGTGGTACCTGAATATACCCATTGTCAGCTGGCTCATCCTGCGCGGCAAAAGCGCCTGCTGTCAACGCCCTATCAGCCTGCGCTACCCGCTCATTGAGTCTGCATGCTGTCTGCTTTTCGGCGGTATCGCCGTCTACTTCGATTACGAACCGCTGCTTGTACGTTTACTCATCTGCCTGTGGTCTGCCGGATTGCTCTGCCTGCTCCTGATGGACTGGAAGTTCATGATTGTACACTCCCGCATTTCCGGCATTTGTGCAGTATGCGGAATGCTGGCAGCAATTCTTGAGCCCACGCTCGTCAGCGCCGCCACTCTCAGCCCATTGGAAGGGCTGCTGTGGAGCTGCTCCGGAATCATCTGCGGCTACGTGCTTTTCCGTGTGACCGCTCTGGTAGGTCGCCTGCTCTTCGGTCATCATAACCTGCACTTCCCGCAGCCGACACATTGGGAATTGCACCAGGTCGGCAATGATTTGGATATTGAGCTTACCGTGGACAATCATTCCCTGCGTTGGAGCATGATCTTCGCCGAGCAACGCGGCACACTCACTCTCGAAGATGCTTCAATCGAGCAAATTCCCGGCGCACCTTGCCGTGTGCAGTTTACCGCCACACAAGTGATCGTGGACAATACGACGTATGATTTAGAAAAGTACGACACGCTCTGCGGCTCGTGCCGCGCGGTGCTCTCCCGCCGCTCCACTATGGGAAGCGGCGATGCGTGGATCGCCATGGCCATCGGTTCGCTGTGCGGCTGGCAGGGCGTTGTCTTTTCTCTCGTGATCGGCAGTTATATCGGGCTGGTCTTTGCACTCGTCACGCGCGTGCGCCGCGGCGATCCCATGCCCTTCGGTCCAGCGCTCATTCTCGCCGCATTTTTATGGCTTTTTGCCGGAGCGCAGTTCATCTCGTGGCTGCCAAGTTTGCTCGGATAACCGCGACTCACTCCGCCCATTCCATAGTAATGAGCGCGCGCACTTTTCCGCCGCCCTCGATGCGGTGCTGGCTGAGCAGGCCCGAAACGCGATGGACAACACTCAACGGCTCGCCCATCATGCTCTCGTGTTTGTAAGCCACATGGATACGGCGAGGCGCACTGCCGGGGGTGGTCGGCATAGTGTCGAAAGCCCATGTTAAATAGGCCGAGTTGTTGATGTGCCCATTGAAGTCAATATCCCGGCGCGACGTCACCAAATACGCGGTTCCCAATTCCTCAGCCTCTTCCGGGAACTTGAGCGGTTCTGCCGTGATGCTTGGCGGACATGCCGCCGGTACATCCAGCTCCGCCCGCTTCAACGGCATGGGACGCCGCGTATGAATGTCAATGATCGCCCACATTAAATCGGCTCGACCTATCACCACGCCCGCCTCATCGCTCATCTCCACAAATCGGCGAGCCTGCAGTGGCGAAGCCTGCCCGGTGTTGGTGCGCAAGGATACCCGTTCCTTCCATTTTGGACGTCGCAACAATTCAAAGTTGCCCTGCACTTCCACCCATATCATTCCATGCTCGATCACCCAATCGTAGCCCATCCTGTTGCATGAGGCATGCAATTCCGCCATCTCCTGACAAAAAAGAAGGTAGCATTCCGGCTTGAGCAATAGATCTTCCCCACATTCGTAACTGGCAATGCTGTGCGTTCGTATCAAGTCCTCCATGGCGTCACTCTACCATACCTCAATTTGTTGTTGTGGATTGCAAGATTAAATGCAACAGATGACAGAAAAAGTTGAAGTCATGAGAAGAGAGGGGTAAAATAGTGGC
>CANRNS010000029.1 GCA_947632055.1 uncultured Akkermansia sp. | reverse complement strand
TCGCGGAACACTTCGGTGCGCTAATTATGTCCGATCACTTTTCTTTTTTCGGTGCACTATTTTTGTCCGATCACGCCGCTTGGAAAAAAGCGGTTGCCCTGCCAGGGGGGCGGACATTGACAGGCGAGGCCTCATGTGTTACTCTGGGCGAGTTATGAAATTGGTGAGCTGGAACGTGAATGGATTGCGTGCTACCCTCAGCAAGGGTCTTGCCGAAAAGATGGATAAATTGGAAGCAGATGTTCTCTGCTTTCAAGAAGTAAAGGCGCGTCCAGAGCAAGTCAGCGACCTCTGGCTAGCCTCCTGGCCGCACCGTCTATGGAACCCCGCGGAAAAACCCGGCTATTCGGGCGTGCTCATCTTGTCGCGCACAGAACCTCTGAGCACCAGCATCGGTATGGGACAAGCCGAACACGATGCAGAAGGTCGCGTGGCTACCATGGAGTTTTCCGATTTTTACCTGGTGAACTGCTACACCCCGAACTCCCAGAATGAGCTTGCACGTCTTCCCTACCGCATGGAATGGGATGCGGCGTTTCGTAGGTATGTGAGCGAGCTTGGGCAGAAAAAACCTGTCATCTTCTGCGGAGATTTGAATGTGGCTCACGAAGAAATTGACATTGCCCGCCCGGAGAGCAATCACTTTAGCGCGGGATTCTCGGACGAGGAACGCGCGGGGTTCAGCGCCCTATTGAAAGCGGGGTTTGCGGACACCTACCGCCGACTGCACCCAGAACAAAGGGAAGCTTACACGTGGTGGAGCTTCCGAGGAGGAGCGAGAGCGCGCAATGTTGGGTGGCGCATCGATTATTTCTGCGTGAGTGAAAAACTCATGCCGAAGGTCAGCAGTGCGGCCATTCACCCAGACATTGATGGCTCAGATCATTGCCCCATTTCTTTAGAGATACAGCCCTCATGAAGTTGTGAGAAAACCGGTCATTCTCCTTGTCTTTATTAACCTGCTGCGCATTGGGCTGGGAATATTTTTCGTGGTAACCTCTTTGCTGAAAATACCACAGCTCGATGAAACGGCCGATTTTTTAACCCGCAGTCGCATACTACCAGTGGAATGTTCCCTGCCGTTAGCATGCATTGGAGTGGGCATGGAACTGCTGGTAGGAATCTGCTTTGTTCTGCGCCGAGCTTACCGGGCAGCAGCCCTGTGGGGCTGCGTCATGACAGCAGTTTTCCTGTTTTTGTACGTTCAAGGATGGGTGCGCGGGCTGGAGCTAAGCTGCAACTGCATCGGAGTTAAACATGTCATTATCCATTACCCCCTGGATAGCGCGATGCGTGCCCTCCTTCTGGGCGCAATGATCATTTTAGCATGGGACTCACGA
Source organism: uncultured Akkermansia sp. (assembly GCA_947632055.1). GTDB lineage: Bacteria > Verrucomicrobiota > Verrucomicrobiia > Verrucomicrobiales > Akkermansiaceae > Akkermansia. The sequence continues at coordinate 21,202 of CANRNS010000029.1, read as the reverse complement.
CAAAATGAAACCAAGTTGTGGAAATTTCGCCGGTTTGACTTCTCGGATATGTGAAATCGTGCGCGCCATAAAAAATGCAGGTACGGACAGTGTATCGGCTTGAACAATGAGACTAGAGCGCGTATAATTCCACCGCGAATGACTATGCTCAATTCAATCGTTCTGGATAAATTGCTCAACCCCGGCGACGCCCAACTGGTGGAACTCTTTGAAAAAGGAGGAGTATTGATGTGGCCGCTGCTGGTGCTTTCCTTCATCGCACTCATGGTCATCATCATCTGCCTGTGGACGACACGGGAAGGAGCAGTGCTGCCCATGAGACTCATCGGCCCAACCGAGTCGCACATACGGCGTAAGGATTACACTGGTCTGATGGATTTGTGTGAGCAAAGCGATTCAAGCTTCACACGCACGCTCTGCGTAATTATGATGTTCTTGCAGCGCAACCCGAATGCTAACATGGAAGAAGTGAGAGAGGTAGCAACTGCAGAAGGATCGCGCCAAGCAAACATGCTTACCCGCCAAATTAGCTGGCTGGCAGACATCGGAGGGATCGCCCCCATGATTGGTCTGCTTGGAACGGTCATTGGAATGATGCGCACCTTCACGGAAATGGCAGCTGGCAACTTTGAAGGAGTCAAGCAGATGCAGATGGCCAGTGGAATCTCTGAGGCCATGATAACAACGGCAGGCGGACTCGTTTTGGCCATCCCGTGCATGCTCTTCTACGTCATTTTCCGGAATCGAATTCAAAAGCGAATCACAGATATGGAGGCAGCCATCACTCACATACTCTCCCTCATTTCTTTGCAAATGAACAGAGAACAACGTATGGGAGGCGTGATCCGGCAGGGAATCAGCACCGACCACACAGTCGGCACGCCTCTCGGTGATGTGCGACGTATGCGCCCCTGAGTCAGCAGCATGAAACTCAATGTCAAAGTTCCGGATGCGATAGGATTTCAGCTTGCGCCCATGCTTGATGTGGTCTTTTTGCTGCTCATCTTCTTTGTTGTCACGCAGAAGTTCATCCTCAACGAGCAGGATTTGAAAGTGAAGGTGCCGACGGCGCCCAAAACCACAGAAGAAGCCTCGCGCGCAATCGACGAGATTATCATCAACGCGAGAGAGGAGCACGATGAACTTATCATCACAGTTGATCGCGAACAATTCACGCGTGAAAAACTGCTGAGCATGCTACAACGCATGATAGCCGTCAACCCGAACCAAGCCGTGCGCATACGCGGAGATGCGGAAATGCGCTGGCAAAAGGTGGCGGATGTCATCTCGACCTGTTCCCAAGCCGGAGTTTGGAATGTTTCATTCTCGAAGCAACTGCCAACGCACGAACAGCAAAAGTAAATACACGCATCGCCATGATAGCAAGAACACCACTCGCGCTCGTTTTGCTGGTTAATGCTGCACTCCTGTCGGCGCAACAGGAAGACAGTCCGCTCTCCGTCAAACCACGACAGGATGCCATGTCGATCGCGGAACAACTGTACGCTCAGGCCAGCGCTCAAGATAATGACCCGAATCAAAAGCAACAAACCCTGCTAAGTGCGGCCAAACTTTTTGAGGATTACAACAAACGCTTTCCGAAGGCGCCAGACAGGGATAAGGCTCTGTACCGTCAAGCGAGCTGCTTAGATGAAGCTGGGGATCCCGCTGCGGCAAATGCCATACTCGGCACCCTGGCCAACAATATGCACGGTGAATACAGCGCCGCGGCCGCCTACCGTTTGGGCACCCAATCCGCCGACCGCTCGCTGTGGGACAAAGCGACAGGCTATTTTCGCATCGTGTTGCGTGAATCCAAACGGGCTGAATTGAAACAAGACGCGATGTACCGCCTCGGGCGCGTTCTGCTGCAACAAAACAAACGCCACGAAGCCGAGAGCATGTTCAAGCAACTCGGCGAACAAAAGGGGGTACAACCCGTTATCGCGCAAGCGGGCTTGCTGGCGTTAGCACAAATGAAAACTGAAGAGGAGAAAGACGCTGAAGCATACGCGCTATTCAAACGATTGCTCAGCACGAAGGATCTGCAAAAAAACGTGCGAGGCGTAGCCACTCTGCAGGCCGCACGTCTGGCCACCAAACTGGGAAAGGACGATGAATCCCAGCAACTCTACGAGCAAGTGTCCAATATCGACGAGATGGCGCAATACACTGCCGAAGCGCAACTGCAAACCATGATGCGCATGTACAAGAAGAAGGACTACGAAGGCATATTCCGACAGGTTCAGAAAAATTACCACCCGCTCAACGACCCGGGAAAAGAAGCCAGACGAGCGCTCATCGTGGGACAGGCTTACATGGATATGGAGCGTTATGAGCAGGCTGACCAGTGGTTTGAAATGGCGGAAAAATATCAAAGCGGCGGTGTATTGGGGGCAGACGCCGCTTACAGGCGCATTGTGTGCGCCCAACATCTGAGAGCTGTCAATGTGGTAAGTCTCGCGCAGAAATTCTTGAGCATCTACGCTACGCCCGGTTCTCCGGCAGCAAGTCTACCTATCTGTGACTGGGTGCGTTTTACTTACGCAGATCGCATCATGCCGGCAGATCCAGAGGAAGCAGCTCGCCAATTTGACGCCGTGCGCATCGAGCAACTTCCTGCCTCAATCCGCGCTGATGCAGAGTACAAAAAGGCATGGAGCGCCTCTCAGGGAGAAACCTATGATCCTATCCCCACACTCAACCACTTTATTGCCACTTACAAGAGTGATCCTCGGCTGCCGGATGCCTATACATTGCGCGGTGCGGCATATGCCAAACAAAATAAACCCGGCGAAGCCCTGCGCGACTTTGAATATGTGATCGAGAATTTTCCGGGGTCGGATGCCGTACCGGTATGCTGGCAAAAGGCGGCACAAGCGAGCAAGTCTGATCCACAGCGCATGGTGCGCTATTACGAAGGGCTTATCTCATGCCGTGGACGCATTAAGCCGGCTGCCCTAGCCGAAGCGCATTACAACATAGCATGCGTTCTTTATGAAACACGCCCGGCGGACGCAATCCCGCACTTCCGCGAAGCGGCCACGATCAACCCCGAGCTGTACTCCTCCCGCGTGGAGACAGCTCTGGTGCAGTGTTACTTCAAATTGCAAGACGCCGAGAACTTGAAAAAAGCGCTCGAGAACTTGAGGAAGTCCAATCCGGCCTCATACAATGCGCTGCCTCCAGGCATTCTGCGTTGGTGCGGGTGGAGCTGCTACCAGAAAAAAAATTATTTGGTGGCGGAGCGATTATTGTCGGATGCTCTTACGCGTGAACCCAAGGAACCATACACGGACGCGGACGGCCAGCGCAAGGAACGCCCCCAAGTGGAACCTCTCGTGTGGAAATTACTTGCACGAGCAAGGCTTGAACTTCGACTCTTTGAACGTGGTTATGAAGCTGCGCGGCATTATGTTTCCATGGAAACACAACCCTATCGTAAGGCAGAAGGAATGCGCGATATGGCGCAACTCTTATTGGGTCTCAAACGAGCAGATGAAGCGCGCAAAGTCTGCGAAGACGCCATAGCCATGGGAATAGACGGTCCAATCAAATCTTCACTCTTCCTTTCGCTGGGAGATACGTATTATGCGCAAAAAAAGTATGATGAGGCCGCCAAATACTACGGGCGCGTCGCAAATGTGGTAAGCGATGCAGAACTTCGTCCGTTGGCCACTTACAAATTGATAGCGACATTGAACCATGCCGGCAAAAAAGTGGAAGCCGAGCAATACCGCTCCACGATGAATACGGAGTATCCCGGGTGGCAGGCTCCTCTGGATGCGCGACGCTTAATTGAAGCTGCACCAGCGACAGGCAAGTGACCTATGTTCTTTACCCCATCACAAAATCGGCGCAAACACTGGTACCATATACTCAGCATTGAAAAGAGAATATTGTGGATGCCCGTAGCGCTCTGTCTTTTTGCCTTGGTAGCCGCGGTTGCTCTGCTCATCATATACACGGTGAGATCAATGGATTACAACATGAATCTGGTGGGACAAAGTCTCCCCGGTAATATTTTGTACGACCAAGCGGGGCAGATGGTTACCCCGCTGAGCGGACGCGACCATGCACCTGTCACATGGACAGATTTGCCGCAGGATCTCATCAACGCCTTCATTGCCCGGGAAGACGACCATTTTTTTGAGCACGGAGGGGTGATGTACTCCGCGTTACTGCGCTCGGCATTCAATAATCTGTCCGCCATGAGCTACAAGCAAGGCGCTTCAACGATCACCATGCAGCTCACACGCCATGTGTTCGAACTGCAAGGGAAAACCATCGACCGCAAGTTGCTAGAGATCGTGTTGGCGCAGCGTGTTGAAAAGCAATATGACAAGAAAACCATTCTCTGCCAGTACCTGAGTCGCATTTATTTCGGACAGAATTGCTACGGCGTGCGTGAAGCAGCACGCTTTTATTTCGGGAAAGAAGTCAACGAGCTAACCCTTCCGGAATGTGCCATGCTTGCCGGAATTGTGCGAGCGCCCTCCCTGTACAACCCAATTCGCAGTCCGGAATTGGCGAGCAGGGCGCGTCGAGAAACGCTGCTGCGCATGCGAGAACTGGAACTCATTACCCAAGAACAATACACAAGAGCGAAGGAAGCTCCCATTCCTGCAAAGCCACGCGGCCCGCTCGTGTCCGGCACATCCAATCAGAACTACCCGGCTATGTGGGCCAATGCAGAATTGGACACCTTGGATGTAGTACAGGCAGAACGCTCACAAGGCATGGCCGTGCTCAGCCATTTGCATTTGCCAATACAGCAGTACGCAGAACGGGCACAGGCCATCGCGCTGCGAGTTATTGAAACGCCCTCCGCCAAGCTCCCGACGGATTGGACGACCTTGTCCGGGGCAGAACCCAACGAACTTCAACCGAAACTCTTTGCCACGGCAAAACGTCCCGCCAACTTGCAAACTGATGCTCGGAGCAGATTGCGCCCCGGCGAACTGCGACTTCAAGCTTGCGTGCTCATCGTTGATTCCCGACTCAACCACCGCGGTCAAATACTGGCCATTACATGCGGCAGGAGCTCAGCGGATGCGCAAAACCGCTGGCTCATGTCGGTACAACCCGGACGCGTAGCGGCGCCGCTTGTATTCTGTAGTGCATGCTTACCGGGTAGCAACTCGCACCACATTGTAGCTCACAGCGCGCGAGTAACCGGATCGCGCTTGGGGTACGAAACAGTCCACAACTTTATCGCTGAACTCAAGTTGGGCGATCTCCCGGACAGGCAGCATGAGAACAATCTGTACGATGGCTTGTTCCCTGTGCGCATGATCGATTTGGCACGCACTCTCTTCTCCCTCCAAAATATGGGACAAGGATACGACCTGCGCCTCATCAGCTCCATCTGGAGTCACGGCCAGCACCTCATCTACAGAGAGGACGATACAAAGCACGCAGAGTACATCCGTCGTGAAAGCGCAGTGGCCGTTTCGCACCTGCCTCCCTTTCGCTACCGGGAGGGAACGCCTGTTGTGCTGCACGAGGAATTGCCGGACAACGGCGGACAATGGAACATGGTATGCAATGACAGGGGGGTAGCCGTATTCGTGTGGATGGGAGTCGAAGATGCCTCGGGTCACACTTGCAAGACGCCATCGCAACTGCGCGGACTCATCAGTCAGGCTTCCCTTGCGCTGGCTCGTCAACTGCATGCTTACGCCCGCAGCGCGCTACGCAAAACAACCTCTTCGGACAAACGATCATGAATGACTTTACCACCCAGCTGGAAAGCGCGCGTCTGGCGGCGCTCAGTGCGGGGGAGCTGCTGCGCATGCGTTTCGATACCCCAAAGGTGGTAGATGAGAGATTGGCGCACGATGTGAAGCTTCGACTCGACAAAGAATGCCAGCAGCTCATCTGCCACATCTTGCAGAAACACCACCCTGATTACGCTGTGCTGGGTGAAGAAGGTGGCAGCGGCGGTGAAATTGAGTGGATCGTGGATCCGCTGGATGGAACTGTCAACTACTGCTACGGGATTCCTCTCTTTTGCGTAAGTATTGCTTTGCGTGTGCGCGGAGCATTGCAACTTGGCTGCGTGTATGCGCCGATGACAGACGAGCTATACAGCGCTGTACGTGGCGGACCTGCGATGCTGAACGGAAAGGAGATTCACGTATCAACTCGCGATCGCATGGATCAGGCTATCGTCTTTATCGGGCATGGTTCACACGATGGTTCGGGGGCATCAGGCATACGCCGATTCGCGCACATTTCATCACAAGTGTGCAAGATGCGCATTCTCGGCACCGCTGCACTCTCACTTTGTTACGTGGCTGCCGGCAAATTAGACGCTTACGTAGAACAGTGCATTCACTTGTGGGACTTTGCCGCCGCACAAGTGATACTGGAAGCAGCGGGCGGCATACTGGAGTTCTCCGAACGACGAGATGATCCGCTGAGCGGTTCAGTCACTGCGTGGAACGGAAGACTACCACTCCGTGAAGCGCTTCAATTGCCGTCAAGTCCCGCACAACCATGAACAACCGCGCCACCACAACTTCTGCGCGTAAGCTTGCCTGGCAGTGCCTGTGGCGCTGGGGGGCAAAGCAAGGTGTTTTTGCGGATTCACTAATTCACCTCGCCGAGGGAGGGTTGAGCAACTCGGACCGCGCCATGCTGCAAGCCATCGTGCTGGGCACGCTGCGCCACCTGCGTTTGCTGGAAGAACAACTTGCTACGCTGCGCGGGAAAAAACCTTTGCAGGGAAATGCACGTTGGCTGCTGCTCAGCGGGCTTTGCCAACTCTTTGTGCTCAAATGGCCGGAATATGCAGTAGTCAACGAGTTGGTGGAGTTGGCGCCGCAATCGATGCGAGGGCTGATAAACGGCGTGCTGCGAGAATCATTGCGTCAGAGGGAACAGTGGGAAGCGAGGCTGCCTCAACTCTCGCTAGGCGTACGCTATTCCATGCCAGATTGGTTGGTAGGGCGGTGGACGAAGCGCTTTGGTGCGAAAGAATGCCGGGAACTGCTGGAGTGGTTCGCCCAACCTGCATCCGTATTCCTACGTGTCAACCTTCTCAATCCCCCTCCATCGATTCCCGCTAACTGGGCTCCCCTGCCCAACCTGCCGGGATGGTTCCGCTTGACGGACGGCCATTTTCCTCACGACTATGTGCGTGCCGGACAGGTCTATGCTACCGATCCGGCCACGCGTCACAGCATCGAACTGCTCGCACCCACCGCTGGGGAAACCATACTGGACGCATGCGCTGCCCCAGGCGGCAAATCAATCGCTATACTCTCCGCTACACAAGGCAACTGCTCTCTTCTCTCCACCGATAGTGTACAATCCCGTCTGCCGATGCTGCGCAGCAACCTGCAAAGAGCCGTTGGACATCCCACACGGGTGGAACTGTACGACTGGACACAGCAGCCGAAGGCAAAACTACGCAGAGCTTTCGATGCCGTACTTGCCGACGTGCCGTGCAGCAACAGCGGAGTCCTGCAGCGGCGCGTGGATGCACGCTGGCGATTCTCGCCCACCGAATTGAATCATCTGACATCCATTCAATTTCAAATTGCGAAACACGCCATGCAAGCCGTGAAGCCGGGAGGACGTTTTGTGTATTCCACCTGTTCAATAGAACCGGAAGAGAACAACGAAATCGTGCAAAGAATACTCGCAGAGAACCCCGGATGGAGCCTTGCCGAGGAACGTCTTATTCTACCGCATCGCGAGCATACAGATGGAGCGTACTGCGCCCTGCTCCGCGCGCCTCTCTCTTCTTAATCTCATCTTCTCCATGCCAACCCCTTCTCTTCATTTCCTTGGCTGGAATGCTCCCGCTGTTGACCTCATAGCGCAAGGTCTTCTCAATCTTGAGCAGCAGAATGCCGATGTCTTCCGACGCGCCACCATCGTCACTCTCACGGCGCCTGCCGCTTTTCGCCTGCGTGAACGCCTGGCTGAGTTGGCAGGCCGTCCCATCCTCATACCGCGTATCGTACAACCGGGAAAACTGTTGCCCGAGCAACCGGCCTCTGAATACGAGCAACTCATTGCATGGGTTAATATGTTGAAAAATCTGCCACCAGGAGCATGCCCAAACCTCCTGGGCGAGCAAAAGGGGAACATGAGCACCGTGCGCGCTCTTGGCACGGCGCAGCAATTGCTGCGCCTGCGCTCGCTCCTGGAACAGGAAGCCACCACTCCCGAGGCTGTACGTGATGCCCTGCCCAAAATAACCGATGCTGAAATTGCCAACTGGTCCATCCTCCAGGAGGAGGAGAGCGACCGCTGGAACGAGTTCTGTTCTCTGTGCGCCGAGGCAGAGAAGATAGTGCCGCCTGTGGAAGACCAACCGACGACGACGCGACCGGTCAATGAAAGTAAAATCATACTTGCCGCCCTGCCGGAACTTTCTTCCCGCCTGCGACAGGCACTGGAAAGTGTACTCGCAGAACGTCCCGGCCACATCGAAGTGTGGGTGAATGCGCCGGAAGAGGAACGCGCGCACTTTGATGATTGGGGTATGCCCTGCACGGAATACTGGCTGCATTGTCCCATCGATATCCCGGAAGAATCCATCCCCACACCCACAAACGATGCTCAAGCCTTCGCTGAGGCAGCGGTACAAGAGGCCGGAGGCTCGGAGGCCAATGATGTGGTTCTCGGACTCTGTGATCCCTCGTTTTCCTCGGCTCTTTGTACAGCTTTTGCACACGCCAAGCCGGAAGCATGGATGTTGCAACTGAGCGCAGGGCGAAGGCTCACCACGATTGATGCAGCGCAGATCCCCGCTCGTCTTCTGCACTACATCAACGCGGTAAAAAACCTTCAACTCAGCGGTAAAAAGAATGATATCCTGCGCGCCGCCGACTCAGAATACGTCAGCGCGTTCATCGAACTGCTACGCAGTGTGACGTTCCAGCGCGACACGCTGACAGAAACTTCCATGGATGATGCGCTGGATCAAGTCGTTCCCAAAAAGCAGCCAAGCTCCATCCAGCAGCTCATGAAGTTGCTGGGAAAGGAGAATACAAACTGCATGAACGCGGCGGGTAGCATTCTCTCCTTGGCCGATCAATTTCTCAGTGCAGACACCCTTTCGGACGCCTTGTTTACTCTGGCCGGCATCATCGATCGCGCCTATACGGATTCTCCCGATATGGCCACATTCACTGAAACTGTGCGCTGTGTCGCGAAAGCCTGCGAAAAAAAGCACGTAGAACCGGAGCTTGCCTTACTCCTGTTGCAGCACAGCGCACAAAATACGACATGCGCACCCATTGACTCAGCGGAAGGGGAGAAGCCTTCGGTGAGGCTTTGCGACTGGATTGATTTACCATCCACGCGTGGGGAAAAATTGCTGTTGCTCGGTCTGCATGAAGGTTGCGTGCCGGAGGCAGGCGGCAATGTGAGCTTCCTCACTGATAAGCTCAAGGAATGCCTGGGACTCCCAACCCGTGGCAATCGTGAAGCTCGTGATGCCTTCCTGCTCACCGCTTTGTTAAAAAGTCGCCGCAATGCCGCACAGAATGTGCGTATTCTTCTCGCGCGTCAGGGAGCAGACGATACGCCCATTTCTCCTTCACCGCTCTTACTGCGCTGCAGAGGTCATGCTGAGTTGGCAGAACGAGTGGAGCGTTTGTTTAGCGATGCAGGAGCGGCCGAACCCGAAACGGCGTACGAAAAGTTTACGTTTCGTCCAGCCTGCAAGACCACACCGCACGTGCCGGACAAGCCGGAAAGCATCCGACTCCTGGCTACGGATGTTGTGAATCCCTACGCAGCCGATGCAGCCATCCCCCGCTCTTTTTCACCCTCACTCATCCGGGACTTTCTCACATGTCCCTTGCGTTTTTGGCTCAAGGCGCTCTATGGAATCAATCCTGGCGAAGACTTCAGCGAAAGCGACCGAGAGATTGGGAATGATGTGTACGGCAATCTCCTGCACCACATCCTACGCTGCCTCACCGAACAATTCTCTTTCCTTCCAAACGACTGCTCTCCCCCTCAGTTGGAGCGGGACATAACCCAACGAGCTTTGGCTTTGCTGCAGGAAGAATTCCGCGACTACTACACAGATGCAAGCAGGACACTGTCGGTTTTCCTGCAAAATCAATACGAGGCCATGCGCGAAAGTCTACGGCAATTCGCCCTGCTGCATACTCGAGATCTTCTGGAAGGTTGGTGCGTCAAAAAAGCTGAGTGGGATGTCACTCCAACGATGGAATTGGCGGATGGAAGCCGGGTCCAGCTGCGCATGAAAATTGACCGCGTCGACTTCCAGCCTGCCACAAAAAAATGGCGTATCATTGACTACAAGACCCACAACGTCTCCCCCGATGAAAAACACCTTGCCAAGCTCAACGATCCCGAGCGCTACGAAGAACTTTTGCCCGGAATGCCCGTAGTGGATGACAAACATTGGAAGGAAGTGCAACTGCCACTCTACGCTTATGCCTTGAGGCAAGAAGAAGGAGACGACATCCTGCCGGAGTTGGCATACTACAACCTTCCCCGAGGCAAGCAAGTTTCCTACAACACGTTCAAAGGAGCCACGGAGGAAGTCCTCATCAGCGGGCTTGAATGTGCAAGACAGGTTATCCTCCTGCTCAGAGAAGGCAAATGCCTCATTGCCGCGGAAGACTTGGGCGAAGCTTCCCCCGAATACGCATCGTTCGGAGATTCTTCCATCGACAAAAACCTACGCGCCATCTGCGGACTGTCCGCCATCCCCCGATCTATTGTCTTGCCATGAAGCCTCTTGTCACAGGAAGCTATATCTCTGCCTCTGCCGGCACGGGAAAAACCTACCAGCTGACATCTCGTTTTCTCGCGCTCCTATTTCTAGGCGCACCTGTTTCCTCGCTTATCGCCGTCACTTTCACCCGGAAAGCCGCCGGAGAATTCCGGCGACGCATCTTTCATGCTCTGGCAGAAGGGACCTCCTATGAGTTAAAGAACCATCCTGCGGGGGAGCGCAACCCGGTCACGGCGCGTATTTGGGAGACATGGACGCACTCGGAAGCGCCGCTCTATCCCGCCGCCATCCCATTTGCGATGGAGGCAGAGAAACTTGGTTGTTTCCCTGAAAATCTGCCAAATCTACCGGAGGAGTTGCATCTTAACGAATCCCGTTACTGCCAGCGATTGCGCGAACTCGTCACTGCCGGGACAAGTCTGCATCTTTCGACTCTTGATAGCTTTTTCAACATGCTGCTGGGAACGCAGAGACTCGCCCTTGGCGTTGCAGAAATCAACCCCATGGAAGACGCCGACTTGCAACAAGCGCAACGCGATGCGCTTTTCAGCACCATTTCGCGTCTTGGAACAGAAAAAATGAAAGGCATCCTGCACAACCTCCAATGTGACGGCAGCAAAATAATGACTGTACTCAGCAACTTGGTGCGCAGCTACAATGAGTTGTTGGAAGATGCAGAAATAAAGGCAGACCAATACTCGCAGGCCTTTTCTTTGCCAGATTACACTCAGAAGGAAGAGTTGGATCAAACCGAATTCCAACGTGAACTGATGTCCATGGCACGAGAGTTTGAAGAGATGGGAGGAGAAAGCATCAAACCCTGCAGAAAAAACAAAAAAGCGTGTACTGCCATCCGGGCGCTGCTGGAACAGAAATTTTCCACCCTCGCGTACGAAGATGAAAGTTGGAAAGACACGCCGGAAGCAATCTGGTTGAGAGAATGCCTGCGCGAGTTCTCTGACCGAAGAAAAACGGAAATCCTGCGCAGCGTTCAAGTGAAGACACGCGATCTCATCACCTTCCTGCATCTCTACACAAATGTTTACCGGCAAACTATCTGCGAATCGGGACGTTATAGCTACGCGGACATCACACGTCTCGCCTCTGTCCTGCTCGGCGGCCCACATGCGCCGACGCGGTTGGCCTACCTGCTGGATGGACAGCTCGACCACTGGATGCTGGACGAATTTCAAGACACATCGCCCAAGCAATGGCAGACGCTGCTGGGCTTGCTCACTGAAGTGGCTCAGTGTGAGAGTTCAGAGGTTGAGGATCCTCGCGAAACAAGAAAGCGCGCTCTGCGCGTGGCAGAGAGAAGCCTTTTCGTGGTGGGGGACCTGAAGCAAAGTATATATGGCTTTCGCGGAGCCGCGCCCCAGCTATTCGGTCAACTGGCGCAGGAAAGTCCCTGGAAAGAGTCGATGCTGCAAAGGAATCTCACAAGCAGCAGGCGCTCCTCCCCGTTCATCATGCGTTTCGTGAACCTGCTTTTCGGAGCAATGCGGATGGAAGAGAAAGAGAGAGAAGAATACATCAACCACAGCAGTGATGTCTCCAAACAGGGACTCCCAGGTTACGTGGAATTTTCTACCGTATCGAGGGAAGATTACGTGCGCAACTTCATCCTGCCGATCCTGCAAAAACTTACCGCGAATGGGCGCCCCCGGCCTGGGAGAAGCCTTGCCATCATCACTCGCTACAATGATGAAAGCGAAGAAATTGCCAAACTTCTACTTCAAGAACAGCCCGATTTGCTGATCCAAGTGATTAAAGACGTCAAATCTGCCGTTTCATCGCCGCTTGGACAACTCTTGCTAGCCTTCTTCCGATGGCTGCTGCACCCCGGCAAGTCTCACTGGTCTGCCCTGCTGAATTTCTCAGTGCTCAGGAATGTTCTCTACCCGAATGGATCAGGTGAAGGGGAGGAAGCCCGCTCGTACTGGCGGCGGAAGATCGAGAAGTCAGGTTACGCAAGGACACTCAATGAGCTGATCTCCTTCCTGCCCCAGGACGAAGCGCCTGAAGATTTCCGCACGGTGCGAGAGTGGGAGACCGCCGCCATGGAGTTTGATAAAGCAGGAGGTTCCCTTCAAGATTGGGTGACCTTCATCATCGAACGCACGCACTGCGCAACCGGTGCGCCTGGCTACATTCAAATACTCACCATGCATAAAAGTAAAGGCATGGAGTTTGATGCGGTCATCTTGCCGCTCACCGGCACGAAAGGGGTAGATGATACGAGCAAGATGCTCTTCTACACAAACACGCAGAATGAGGGATTTCTCCTTCCCCTGAACAAGAATAACCGCTCTGCATGGAGCGCACAACTTGAGCCACCGGTGAACGAATGGAAGCGGAGGCAAATGAATGAAGAGCAACGCCTGCTATACGTGGCAATCACCCGCGCGCGCTACGCACTCTACATCCTGCTGAATGAAAAGGCGCGCAACAATTCGCTCGCCAAAATGATTGAAAATGCCAAAGACGATGCGGGCGCAGAAATGCAGGGACTGCTCCAAAAAGGAGATGCCGAGTGGTACCTCCACCTCCCTGACAAAAAGGAAGGCAATGAGGAAGCAGCCGACAAAGAAAGAAAAGGAAAAAGTCTCGGACGCCCCCTCCCATCCCGCCGCGTGGTGCACCCCTCCCAATTGGAACAGGAAAACCATGAAACAACTTCCCGAGAGGAAAATCGCTCTCTCAACTCAGCTAGCGGAGAAGAAGCTGCCGCCTTTGGTACAGCCGTGCACGCCTGTTTTGAGGAAATCGGGTGGGCGGATGATCCTTCCCTGCCGGAGTGGGTAAAAGCCCCCCGGAACGAAGCGGAAAAACAGGTGACAATGGCTCTGGAACATGCGGACATACATGCCTTGCTGTCACGTCCCAAAGAAGGGAATTGGTATCTGTACCGCGAACAGCCTTTTGTGGCAACAGAAGGAGATTCCATCCTCCTGTCCGGGACTCTGGACCGCCTCCACGTGAGGGTGGATTCAGCGGGAAAAGTTCAAGATATCCTCATCATCGACTACAAAACTGATGTTCTTCCGCAAGGAGCGACGACAAACGCATATACCGCCCTGCGTCAACGCCATGCCAAACAAATGCAAGCCTATCGGCGATACGTCGCAAACGCTTTTCATCTGGATCCTGCGGCAGTGCGGGTGGCGCTGGTATCTGTACCGCGAGACGGCGGCGTTTTCAGCGTGCAGCGCTACTCTGCCGCCGAGCTGGATTCATGATCGACATGTCCGTGCGGCGCCATCAAGAGACAGAGTTCGTAAAGCAGATAGAGCGGAAGCGCCATGAGGAGCATCGTACCCGGATCTGGCGCTGGCGCCAGAAGCAGAGCCATTGCAAAGCTTCCTACTAGCATGTAGGGGCGCATACGCCGCATGCGCTGCCGCGTCAGGATGCCGAAACGCATGAGAGGGTAAAGCACCACGGGCAGTTCGAAAATAAGACCAAAAACGAGAATGAGTTTTACGGCAAAACTCAGGTAATAGCCAATGCGCCAGTCATTCTCAATCCCCAAACTCCACGAATACTCGTAAAAAAACGCAAGCACGCGTGGAAGCACGGCCCAATACGCAAATGCGCATCCCAACAAAAATAGAACCACTCCCCAACCCAAACTGCGGAAGAGCACGCGTTTCTCTTGCTCCAACAGCCCCGGCAAAATAAAACGCAACGCAAGATACAAAAGAACCGGACTCGCTAAAATAATTCCGCCAAAAAAGGCGAGCTGCACCGAGAGCAAAAAGGCCTCACCAGGCTGGAAAGCTCCCATCATGCGAGACTCATTGCCGCTCTGGCCAACATGCAAGTCAACGCCGGCTGCGTGCAAAGCCCGGGTAAGGCGCTGCGTTTCGGCATTGCCTGTTTGTTGGAGAAAAGAATCCTGTTGTTCCTGAGGGAGAGTCGATGCCGCCCGCAAAACATCCACGGCATCCGCCAAAGCGAGCACAGCGGGGGAAAAACGCTTCTGCAGATTTTCTCGCCATTCAGCGGAAAGGCCCATTCTCGCACATTGCAGCTCCTTGGCTGCCACCCAATCCTGCGCCGACACACCCACCGGCAAGTGAGAACGTTCATGCTCCAGCCACACATGCTCCACCGGACGACGCAACAAAGCAAGCAGCGTGGATGTAAAGCTGAGGCACACCAGCATCGCCAACAAGGTGACCACAGCCATGCGCACCAACATGCGCCGCAGTTCTTCCAAATGCTCCAGAAAGGTCATCTCTGCCCGGCCATTCTTCGGGCGAATTTCAATTGGTGCATTCATGAGTGACGTAAAGATTCGGGAAGCTTGATGCCTAATTTCTGCACATCATCCGGCGAAAGCGCGCAGGGATCGGGTGCCACAAAATGCCCCGGTTCAATCTCGACAGGTGTAAAATCCAGCCCGGCCGTTGCATCGGCAAGAGGGTGCGAAATGCGATGACCGAACGCGCTGCCAGAAGGCGAGTCCGTGAGGTTCAAAGGCTGCTCCCCGGACAAAATAGATTGCTCGGTCGGCGCCACACCAATCGCGGGGACAGCCTGCATGAGCGCCCGAGTATAGGCATGACGCGGTGTCTGGTATAGCTGCTCCGCTCCGGCCTCTTCGACAATGCTGCCGGCATACATTACCGCCACGCGGTCAGATACATGACGCACCACCGAGAGATCGTGCGAAATAAAGAGGTATGCCAACCCAAGTTCACGCTGCAATTCCATGAGCAAGTTGAGCACCTGGGATTGCACCGGAGCATCCAACGCACTCACAGGCTCGTCTAAAATGAGCAATTTCGGACAATGAGCGAGGGCGCGCGCAATGCAGATACGCTGGCGTTGACCACCAGAAAACTCATGCGCAAACTTGCTCATGGCACTCTTCGGCAATCCCACACGATCCAAAAGTTCAAGCACGCGAGCCTCACGCGAACGCTCCGACCCACCGCCATGCACCAGCAATGGCTCCCCAATGAGATGAAGAACATCCATGCGCGGGTTAAGCGCATCCGACGAATCCTGAAACATGAGCTGCACATGCTGCCGTATTTTGCGCAATCGCCATGAAAACATGTGGGTGATATCCTTTCCCATCAGGCGTATTGATCCGCCAGTCGGCTCCAACAGGCGAACAATGCAGCGGGCAATAGTGCTCTTACCACAGCCGGATTCTCCCACAAGGCCGAGGGTTTGTCCGGCAAAAATTGAAAAGCTCACCCCATCCACCGCCTTGACCCATTGCCTCACGCGGGAAAACATGCCGCGCTGCACAGGAAAACGCATACATAGCCGGGATACTTCTACGATGGGCAAGGGCATAATAAAGAATTACGATGATGCACGCACTCGAGAACGTATCGACAGGACAATGGGCACGCCGGACGCTCCGGCATGAGCTCGAATGACGCTGCGCAAATACTGCGCATAGTTGTCGGAAAGCAAGCGTTTGTCATTCACAAAAAGCACATAGGTGGGCACTGGCAAACGCGTGTATTTCTCATTGAGTGCAACGGTGGCATAGTACAGCTTCAAGGAACGCCCATTGGCGCGCACCATGGGCGGCGGATTAGTCAACATGGCACGCTGGAGAATACGATTGAGTTCCCCTGTGCCGGGAATATGCTTGGATGACTCCTCCAATTTTTTGATAGCCGCAAAAATAGCCCCAAATCCGCTCCCTTCCTTGGCAGAAACAATGGCAAGGGGGGGATTTTCCAAAAAGAAGAGCTGCTCCTGCACCATGCGATGCATCTCATCGCGGCGCGCTTTAAGGGGCGCACCCGGGCAGTACAAATCAAACTTGTTAAGCACGACAATGCAAGGCTTCTTTTCCTCCGCAATGGAAGCTGCAATACGGCGGTCCTGGTGCGTTATACCTGCTGCACAATCGACCACGAGGAGGCACACATCCGAACGACGAATTGCCCTCTCACTGCGCATGGCAGAGAACACCTCGACAGAAGTATCGCGCTTCGAGCGTGGGCGCATGCCCGCAGTATCAATGAGCACGTAGCAATCCTCCCCGCGAATGTATGGGATGTCCACGGCATCGCGCGTCGTGCCGGCAAGCTCCGACACAATGGTACGCTTATCGCGCAAAATCGCATTGATGAGCGAAGATTTACCCGCATTGGGACGTCCCACAACCGCCATGCGAATAGCTGCGTCATCGGCAGCGTCCGCACCTCCGTCCTGCACGGCAACATCAGTGTGCGACCCCACCGGGCTTGCTCCCAATGTATCAAGGTGAGCATTGAGAAGAGCCAACAACTGGTCTATCCCCCGGCCATGCGCGGCCGAGGTGAACACATACTGCGAAAACCCCATGCCAGCGAACTCGCCTAGGACGAGCTCCTGCTTAGCTGTATCCGCCTTGTTGAGTACAAGCAGCACAGGCACTCTGCTGCGATGCAAAAGCGCGGCAATATCGCGATCTACTGGAGTGAGGTGTTCCCGACAATCACAGACAAACAGAATGATGTCTGCTGAGGCCATCGCCATATCAGCCTCTGCTGCGACTTGGGAAGAGAAGCCGTCATCCAGCGTAGCGCCAATCCCCCCGGTGTCCACCACCAACGCCTCATACCCGGCATTGCGAAGCGGAGCAATCAAACGATCGCGCGTCACACCGGGCTGGTCGTGAACGATGGCAATTTTACGTGCCACGAGACAATTGAAGATCGCTGACTTCCCGACATTCGGGCGTCCTACGATAGCTATGGTCGGGATAGACATCGTACTGTGTGGGCGAGGCGGGAACGATCACGGACGCTCAGTAGCGCTGTGGTACTGAGCTTTTTCTCCCTTGGGCTTGACGTAAGGAGTCACCCCCAGACAGCGAATGCCCTTGCCGGTACTGACCAAATCTACTGGACCGCCAACTTGGCGCATGATCTTGTACTCTCTGCGCTGCCCATAGGTATTCATAACCGAGTAAGTGAAAAACTTGGGCGAGCTCTGGCAGAGGAGGTGAAGATTTTGTGCGCTATCCAACATCACGCGCGGCTTCATGAAGTTCAGATATTCCCCTAAAAAGCACGCTCCCAGCACCATCCGTGTGTCGGCATTGGAAACCTGCCCGAAGAGCAGATCTTTATCTTTGACTCGCATAAAGCGCACACTGAGAACCAGCCTCTGCCCACGCACCTGCACCCGGAAGGATTGAACTTCCCCTCCGGAGTTCACATTGAAGACGGCGCTGTTGGACGTATAAGTGGTGTGCATATCCGGCAAGCGAAGTGTTGCCCTCACACTGTACATACCTTCCCTGCGCAGCTTGAAGGAGGGCTCAAGCTGGATCTCAAAGTTTTTGCGGGATCCCGGAGGAATCGTAAGATTGGGGTAACGGGGCGTAGCGGATGGGGCAAGAGCTGTTATGTCTCCCTGTCGCTCGACATTCAGGAATAGCCATGGACGCCCCGGGGTACTGACAAGCGCCACCGGGGTATCCGTATGGTTGGTAACCATAATGCGAACGCCCACGTTTTCTCCCAGGATATAATCGTGGCGCACGGGCTGCAAGCGCACATCGAGCTGACCGAACGCAGGCACGGCAGCAAGAAAACTCAGCAGAGCAAACAGAATCGCATGGATAGTTCGAAGTCGGTTCATTTTTCAGGGATGGGGTTTTGTTCTTTTGTTTGTTGAGCAACGCGAAAGCCTCGGTTGGCAGAGCGCAGCTCAGGGTTAATGTCGCGGATCATGTTATCGCCCTGTGGAGGGCACACAACATAGTGAGAAGAGTAGGGCAGAAACGCATCCACCCTCGTGCTCGTCCACTCCTCGATGCCATGTTTCTGCCGGAAATGCTTGCGAGCCGTCTGCACCAACTCCACCGAAGCCAACTGTGCTTTGGCAAAGCGAGCGTAAGTCAGAGCATCCCAATACGACACTCCACGCACCGGGGCGGACATGCCAGATTCACCTTCCTCGTTGGCAGCTTCCAGCTGTTCTTCCCAATTCAGAGGCTGATGAGAAGTGATAGCAGGTGGCATGCCCTCGTGCAATTGCTCTTGCTGTTCTTTCGTCATGTCCCCGTATGCCTTCAAGAATCGGGCATACTCCTCCAGACTGACCGGAGCATAAACGCTCCACTGTGCCCCCGCGTAGTCGCAGCATACGCGCGTCACGTTGCCGCCGTCGGACGAGGAGTCTTCTCGAGGAACCCACGCGACAAAAAAGCCCGTGAAACCTATGAGGAGAACGGCGAGAGCCGCACATCCAACCAGTTTGTAGTGTTGGACCGCATTTCGAACGATGCGTTTCAAGTAACGTTTTTTTGCGAAGCGGAGAAGAAACCCGCCGAGAGATCCCTCAGGATGCTGCTCTTCCCCTTTCTGCACACGCAAAGCGTCGAAAGCGGCGAGCAATGGAGCCCACTCCAACGCTGTTCCGCCATAGCCATTTTTAAGCCAATGAATTACCACAGCGAGCTTTGAATTGGTCAACAAATTCGGTAACAGCACCTGCTCAAGCACGTAGGCGAGCCCGATCATTTGAGCATCGCGGTGTTCTGCATCCGCAACTCCTGCCACTACTGGAGAAAGAAAAGAGAATTCTCCATGGTGCATGTAGATGGAAGAGGCATCCAACGGCAAGGCCGCCAGCCCCATGGATTGGCATGAGGAGTACAGCTCAGCCACGGCCTGCACAAGTGAAAACCCCTGGGCATAGTTGAACCGTTTGCCTTGCGCAATTTGCGCACTCAGTGAAATCCCATTGGGGCGCTCTTGAATCAAATAACTGAAAGCTCCTGTCTGCACAGATTCCAGCACCGCGCACACATGCGGCAGTGAAACGGAAGCGCGTTGGCGTATGTTCTCCTGAAATTGCATCACCTGCTCGGGCGTACTCTGCGGGCGAAGCACTTCAAGTACCACAGCGCGGTCCACATAGCTCTGCGTAGCGGCATAGAGTTCGCTATTCTCGCGTTCGCCGAGCAACTCCTCCAGCACATAGAGACCCAGTTTGGTGGGAAGTTCTGTAAAGATCGGGTTCATGGGTAATTGTTGGTTGATTCCTGCATTTCATCGGCGTAAGGCACCGCCTCCTCCGCATCGGGCGACAGCCCATCATCAGGCAAAAGCCCGGCGGGACCCGTTGCGCGCCGACGACTGTTGAGCCGCTGCTCATGCAAAATGAGCGCGGCAGGGGTGCTAATACAGTCGAGCGGTTCACCTTGGTAATACAGTTTTGCGGTAAAACCGTAGTATTTAACATCTCCGGCATCAGCTGCCTCTTCATGATCGACAGGGGGAACGCTGTATTGCACCATCAGATCTTCCTCGCTATCGTCCCACGTGGGCTTGTCATTCACCCACGAAAGCTTGGGAGTCACACGCGAAAAGTCAACCTTGCGACCATTTACCAAATCAAAAAATTGAATGGTGATGTAGATATCATCCGGGCGGATATGTTCCCCGGGGGCGAGCATGACTGGCAGCAGAATATTGACACTCTCCCCTTGTTCCGTGTCGTAGGAATGCTGCACGCGGTGAGGGCCAAAGGAGAGCTTCCCGCGCAAGGCGCTGGGCTGCTCCATACCAAAAGTGAGGCGACGCGCAGCCAAATCAAAATATTTGCCGGCTTGCTCGCGCATGTGAAAGAGCTTGCCGTAATAATCCCTCGCTTTGCGCGGGTTGAGCAACTTGTCGTACGCCATGCCGTAGTAGTACAACACTGCCGGGTGATTCGGGGCCAGTGCCGTGGCCTGCTCCAAGATGAGAACACATTGACGCATATCCCCGGAAATCATCGCAGCCACACCACGGCGAATCAACTTATCCACTTCCCCGCGTTGCTCGACAGAAAGCTTCGCCGCCCCCCCAGACTGTTCGGCTTCTCGCGGCTCATCATCAACTCCACCTTCCTGCTCCATCACGGACGCGGCGGCATCCATATCCCCAGTTTCTTCCGTGATGATGGCGGAAACGTCGCGCGCGCGCAGAGCCGGAGCCTCATGCATGTCCTGGTCAACATCGTCATCTGGTTCTTCATGCGGCTGAATGTCTGGAGCTCCAATGGCAGCTGCACCGCTGGCATCTTCTCGCTGCAGTTCACGAGCCTCCAGCACAGCCAGTTCCATCCGCGCCGCCTCGATGGCTCGATCGTAGGAATCTTCCAGACGGCGTACCACCCCCACGCCCAGCACACAAAGCTCCACCACGATGAGAATGCGCAAAATACTGATGGCAAATCCTGCATGCACAAGCTGTCTCGCTACCCGTCGCAAAGCTCTCTTCAACTGACGCATCAGCCACCCCGTGCACCGACGGCACACAGTCCCTTTCCCTTCTGTCATGCGCTTTCCCATCAGAATTCCTCGCCGCTGCATTCTACCACAGTATTCTCCATCTGCACAGTCTAAAATCGCCGCATGCGCGCGCAAATCAACGCACGCATTGCCTCAAAAATAAAGTCACCGAAGGGTCGCCAAAAACGAGCAAAGAGAATTTTCTGAATGCTTGATGCCTC
>CANRNS010000028.1 GCA_947632055.1 uncultured Akkermansia sp. | reverse complement strand
ATTTGATTCCGTTCTGTCAGCGGCTCTTGGGGACTTTCACCCCAGCTACATGTCATGCCTGACGTACTAAAAAGAGCCAGGTACGTTTTCACAACATACCTAGCCCGATGGAGGCGAGGGGAGTTGAACCCCTGTCCTGGACATTGTTGACGCAAGCATCTCCATGTTCAGGCGCAGATGAAGCATGGGCCTTGGGTCAGCTCTGCGCCGGCCTTCCCGCGGCTGTGAACCTGTGGTAAGCGTGCGCGGGGCGGTTCCCCCCGCCGCGCAGCTGCCCGCTGAATGGAGATCCGTGCGCCTTAGCGGGCGTCAAGCGCAGGATCCGGCGCGTATGTTACGCAGCCATGGCGTATTCGTTCTCAGAATAGGCACTTGATTTTTGAGCGGCTTTTTAAGGAGGCCAGCCGATCAACCTCCACATGCAGCTGACGCCTCGAATATTCAGTCGATTCCGGGACGCCCCCATGGAATGGAAACGGCGACTGAGCAAAAAGCAGAGTCACCGTAACCACACGCCCGTAGGGATTCGAACCCCAAACCTTCTGATCCGTAGTCAGATGCTCTATCCAGTTGAGCTACGAGCGCTTGTTGAACCCCTTGCGCAGCATCCTGCACCCTGAGCGCGCTCAGTATAGCATTCTGCGCCTTCTTGTCAACTTTTTTTTCAGAGTATTTGGTACGAAGTCAGTGTTTTTTCCACCCCGGGCGATGACGCTCAGCGAGTTCATCGATCACTTGCTCAATGCGCAAACCTTTAGCTGTGAGCAAGACGATAAGATGATAGAGGAAGTCGGACGCTTCGTAGATGCAACGCTCATCAGTCCCATTAACAGCCTCAATAACGGTCTCAAGCGCCTCTTCGCCGACTTTCTGAGCCATGCGATTGATGCCATCGCGGAAGAGCGAGGTCGTGTAGGAACCCTCTGGCATCTCGGCGCGGCGGGTATTGATGAAGTCTTGCAACTCGGTGAGGAATGAGAGCGAACTCGGCTCATTGTTCTCGCCCCAGCAGGTGTCCGCACCGGTGTGACACACCGGCCCAAGCGGACGAGCCAGCACCAGCAGAGCGTCTGCATCGCAATCGAGTCGCACCTCCTGCACCTCCAAGAAATTCCCGCTTGTTTCGCCCTTGGTCCAAAGGCAATTCCGAGACCGCGAGAAGAAAGTGACGCGCCCCAAGCGCAGGGTTGCGTCGTAGGCCTCGCGGTTCATGTAGCCGAGCATAAGAACGCGACGAGTGGCGGCATCTTGCACAATGGCCGGGACAAGTCCTGCGCCCTTGGAAAAGTCGATCTGATTGGCGTCGGGGTGGGGTATCATAGTCGTACAGGTATATTTTGTTGGTTGAGAAAAGATTTGAGCTGGGGAATGGAGATGTCGCCGAAATGAAACACACCGGCAGCCAAGGCGGCATCGGCCTTGCCCAAATTGAATGCATCCGCAAAGTCCTGCATACAGCCGGCGCCTCCACTGGCAATCAGCGGAATACGCAGTCGCTCACTCAGCTCGGCCAGGGCGGCGTTCGCAAAACCACATCGCGATCCATCGTGCTGCATGGACGTAAACAGGATTTCGCCGGCTCCACGCTCCTGCGCTTCGTGCGCCCACGCAAAGAGGTCCCGTCCGGTCGCAATGCGGCCCCCGTTCACATAGCACTCCCATCCCCCGGACGCCACCGGCCGGGCATCGATGGCTACCACGCACACTTGAGCCCCGAACCGCCCCGAAATGGCATCGATGAGTTCCGGCTGGCGCAAAGCTGAGGAATTGATGCTCACCTTGTCCGCCCCGGCATCCAGGAGGCGGGCCACATCATCCGCCCCCTGCACTCCCCCGCCTACCGTGAAGGGGATGGAGAGTTCCTCCGCCACGCGTGTCACCATGTTGGTGAACGTTTTCCTGCCCTCATGACTCGCGGTGATATCGAGGAACACAAGCTCATCCGCTCCCTGTTCGCCGTACGCCTTGGCGAGCTCAACAGGATCGCCGGCCTCGCGCAGGTTGACAAAGCAGGTGCCTTTAACGGTGCGGCCGTCCTTCACATCGAGGCACGGTATGATACGTTTCGCGAGCATAGTTACGGCAGAGCAAGCAGTTTCTGCAGGTCGAGCTTCCCTTCATAATAGGCTTTGCCAAACACCACGGACGGGATGCCGACCGATTGCAAATCCAGAATGTCCTGGGTGCAAGAAACACCGCCGCTGGCGATGAGGCGGCACGACGGGAATCGTTGCATGATGCGCACGTACAGCGCCGTGTTCGGGTGACTGAGCATACCATCCCGAGAGATGTCAGTGCAGAGGATTCGGGAAACCCCGACCTCCAGCCACTCAGCGATGAACTCCATGAGCTCCACGCCGCCATCCTTCAGCCAGCCCTGCGTGCGGATGCGTCCATCCTGAACATCGGCGCCAATGATCAAGCGCTCACTCCCGTAAGCTGCTATCCACGATCTTACAAGCTCGCGTTGGGAAACGGCGAGGCTGCCGATGGTCACCATGGCTGCACCCGCCGCGAAAACCGCCTGCAGATCGGCTTCTCTCGCGATGCCGCCGCCGAAGTCCACGCAGAGAGGGGTCGCAGAGGCGATACGTTCCAACTGAGCGAGATTCACGCAGCGCCGAGCCTTCGCCCCGTCCAAATCCACAACGTGCAAGCGGCTGAATCCCTCATCACTCAGCCGCCGCGCCACATCGGCGGGGTCATCGGAGTACACCTTCTTGGCGGCGTAGTCGCCTGCGGTGAGGCGCACGCATTTGCCGTCGATGATATCTATGGCCGGGATCAACTCAATCATGACAAAGGGAAAGGAAATTACAAATCATTTGCTCGCCCACAGCCCCGCTCTTCTCCGGGTGAAACTGCGTGGCGTAAAAATTCCCGCGCTGCATCGCCGCCGAAAAACGAACCCCTCCGTACTCGCAGACAGCGCAAGTATCCTGCGTGGGTAGCACACAGTAGCTGTGCACAAAATACGCGTAGGCGCCCTCCGCTACGCCGCGAAAAAGCGGAGAGCGCAGCTGGTGCAGCGTATTCCAGCCCATGTGAGGCACCTTGAGATTGGGGTCCGATGACACAGCGTTGAAATGGCGCACCTCGGCTTTGGGGAAGATGCCCAGACAAGTCGTATCGCCCTCCTCGGAGCGTTCGCAGAAGAGCTGTTGCCCGATGCATATGCCGAGCACAGGTTGCCGCAAGCCAAGCAGCGCCTCCACAAGCCCGCTCTCGCGCAGTTGCTGCATGGCGTGGGAGGCCTCACCCTGCCCCGGCAAAATCACTCCTGCAGCCGTCGTTATCAAAGCGGGATCTTCCGTGAGTACGGGGTTCGCGCCCACGCGGTGCAGAGCATTCAGCACCGATTTTGTGTTCCCCGCGTGATAATTGACAACGGCAATCTGCATGATCAGAACATCAATATTAAAGGGCTCCTTTGCTGGAAGGAAGCACCAAGTGGCGGATATCGCGCTGCATCGCCATGCGCAGCGCTCGAGCGACCGCTTTGAAGACAGACTCTATCCGATGGTGATCATTCGTCCCTCTGGCACATATGCTCAAGTTCATCTGGGCAGCATCACTCAAACTCTTGAAGAAATGAAAGAACATCTCCGTGGGCAATTCCCCTACCCTGTCGTGACGGAACTCGACATCCCACTCCAACCAAGGACGCCCGCCAAAATCCAGCGCCACGCGGCACAGGCTGTCGTCCATCGGCAAGCAATACCCATAGCGCTGAATGCCCACTTTATCGCCCATGGCGAGCCTCAGACACTCCCCGAGAGCCAACGCCGTATCCTCCATGGTGTGGTGCTCATCCACCTCCAAATCACCCTTGGCGTGAATTGTGAGCGAGAGCGCGCCATGCACCACGAGCTGAGAGAGCATGTGGTTCAAAAAAGGCAGGCCCGTTTCAATATCGGCCTCCCCGGGACGATCCGGGTCCAACTTCACGTAAATATCCGTCTCGCGCGTTTTGCGGTGCAACTCGGTTGCCCGCTCGCCGGCCAACAGCACCTCCGCCACCTTCTTCCACCCAAAAGCCGGACCAATCCTCAACGCCCGGCATCCTAAATTGCGCGCCAACTGTTCGTCCACCTCGCGATCACCGATGACGTAGGAACGCTCCATATCGCATGAGCCATCGAGATAGGTCTTGAGCATGGCTGTACCCGGTTTGCGCGTGGGGGCATTGTCGCTCGGGAAATGACGGTCGATCAGCACCTCATCAAACTCGATGCCCTCGCCCCGCAACGTGTTAATCAGATGGTTGTGCGCCGGCCAGAACCGTTCCTCCGGGAAAGAGGCGCTGCCGAGACCGTCCTGATTGGTCACCATGACGAAACGGTAATCTGTGCGCTCGCGGATAGCTGTCAACGCACGGAAGACCCCCGGCATAAAGACGAGTTTTTCCAAGCTGTCCACCTGCTCATCCGGCGGTTCCTGGATCAGCGTACCATCGCGGTCAATGAAGAGTACTTTTTTCATAGCCATGCTCAAGATGAGGGAGAGTCCAGTTCGCGCAGAGCCGTCAGCAATGCGTCATTTTGCTGCGGAGAACCGATGGTGATGCGCAAGCAGTTCTGACAGAGCAAGGCCGAGCTGCGATTGCGCACAATGATGCCGTGGCTGGCAAGCTCCGCGTAGATGCGCTGAGCGTCGCTCACCTGCACGAGCAGGAAGTTCGCCCGACTCGGGTACACCCGTCGGCAGAGCGAAAGCTTGCGCAGCTCCGCCGCCACGCGCTCGCGCTCGGAAAGTATGCTTGCCACCTGCTGCCGGACGCTGTCGGCCCTGCCCAACAACTCCAGCGCGTATGCGGCAGTGAGTCGGTTGATGTTGTACGGGTATTTCACCTTATTGAGGCAAGCCACGACAGAGGGATGCGCCAAAGCCATACCCAGGCGCACGCCGGCGCTTGCCCACGCCTTGGAAAAAGTGCGCAGCACGATCAATCGCGGGTATTCTTTCAATGCGGGAAGCATGCCCTCATCCTCGGCGAAGTCTATGTAGGCTTCGTCCACCACCACCATGCCGGGAAAACGTCTCAGCAGCTCCAGCACTTCCTCCTTGGGCAGCAGATTGCCCGTCGGGTTATTCGGGCTGCACAAGAATATCACCTTCGTGCGCTCATCCGTCGCAGCAAGCAGATCTTCCACGCGAAAATCAAAGTTATCCCGCAAGGGCACGGCCGTGTAATCCGCCTGGTTGATGCGGGCGCACACAGCGTACATGCCATACGTTGGATCAGGAGCCACAACGCGATCGACCCTCGGCTCACAGAAAATGCGGATGATCAAATCTATGGCCTCATCGCTTCCGTTCCCCAAAAAGATGCTTTCTGCAGCCACCCCGAGCCGTTCTGCAATGCCCTGCTTGAGTTCGCGCTGCAGCGGGTCGGGATAACGGTTGTTCGGCTCATTGTAGGGCGCTTCATTCGCATCCAAACACACCTCTGCCGGCAGCCCGGCCGCCTCATCTCGTGCCGAGCTGTACGGCTTGAGCGCGAGAATGTCAGGTCTCACAAGCGCGCGCAAAGTCACCGGCATCTCATCTGCCTGCACGGCAGGAAGCTGTTTGTCGCACGCATCGAGCCGCATGCTGACGGCCTTTTTGTGCGCGTCCAGACCTTCCGCTTCCGCCATGATTTCAATGATGGGGCCGATATGGCGGAGTCCCTCGGCAGTGAGCTCCTGGATGGTCATCTTGCGCATGAAACTGTGCAGACCCAGCGAGCTGTACCCCTTGGTGCAGCCCATGGTGGGAAGCGTGTGGTTGGTGCCGGAGGCGTAGTCACCCGCGCTTTCACAGCCGTAGTTGCCAATGAATACGGAACCCGCATGCACAACTTTTTGTGCCACGGCGCGTGCGTTTTTCACGGCCAGGATGAGATGTTCCGGCGCATACTCATTCGTGAAGTCGAGGGCATCCTGCTCACTGCGCACGAGCACGGCCAAGCTGTGTTCAAGCGCGCATGCCGCTATATCCTTGCGCCCGAGCGAGGGGAGCTGCTTCTCCAGCTCCTGCATCACGTGCTGAAGCACCTCCTCCTCCGTGGTCACGAGCACCACCTGACTGTCCGGTCCGTGCTCGGCCTGGCTGAGCAAGTCAGCCGCCACAAATGCGGGGTTGCATGATCCATCGGCATACACCTCCACCTCGCTTGGACCGGCCGGCATGTCGATGGCGACGCCATCCAGCGAAACAAGTTGCTTAGCGGCGGTGACATAGCGGTTGCCGGGACCGAATATCTTATCCACCTTGGGTATTGTCTCGGTTCCGTACGCCATGGCGGCAATGGCCTGCGCACCGCCCACGCGAAAGAGTCGGGTGATTCCGCACAGCTTCGCCGCGTACAATATAGCCGGGTTCACCTCCCCGTCTTTTCCAGGCGGCGTGCAGAGCACTCGCTCCCGGCAGCCCGCCAAACGCGCAGGCTCCGCCAACATCAACACCGTGGAAAAAAGCGGAGCCGATCCCCCGGGCACATAGATGCCCACGCGCTGGATCGGTACATTGCGCTGCTCACAGAGCACGCCGGGCTGCGTTTCAAGCCTGACATCCGGCGTGCGCTGAGCCGCGTGGAAGCGAGCTATATTGACATGCGCGCGCTCGATGGCTTGGCGGAGCTGCAGCGGCAGTTTCCCGATTCCCGCCTCGCTTTCCTCAGGCGTGATCTGCACATGCTGCAACTCACAATGGTCGAAACGCCGACTCAACTCGCGCAAGGCGGCGTCTCCCCCGGTACGGACCGCCTCCACAATGGGCTCCACATCCCCGCGCAGCCTTGCCATATCCTGCATGGGTCTTCGCACCAGCTGCTCCCATTGAGCACGCGCCGGGTTGCTCACAACTTGCATCTTCATCATAGGACCATCTTCTCGATCGGCAGCACCAGTATTCCCTGCGCACCGGCTTCCTTGAGCCTGCCCACCTTCTCCCAAAAACTCTCTTCCTCCAGCACGGTGTGCACACTGCACCAGCCTTCCTGCGCCAGCGGCATCACCGTTGGACTCTTGATGCCCGACAGCTCATGCAGCACGGAATCCAAAGCCCCTTTCGGGACATTCATCAGCACATATTTTTTCCCGGCAGCCCCCTGCAAGGCCTTGAAACGGAATACCATCTCGTCGAGGATTTGCCGCTTCTCGTCACTCAGCTTCGGGTGAGCAATGAGCACCGCCTCACTCTGCATCACCACCTCCACTTCGCGCAAATTGTTGCTGACGAGCGTAGACCCCGAACTCACGATGTCGAAGATGGCATCCGCCAATCCGATTCCCGTGGCTATTTCGACAGATCCCGTGATGACGTGGGGGTGGGCATGCACGCCGCGCGACTCCAAAAAGCGCTTCAGGATGCCGGGATAGGACGTGGCGATTTTTTTATCGTTCAACCAATCGACACCTGTGTAATCCGTCTCCTTGGGCACGGCAATAGACAAGCGGCATGCGCCAAAACCAAGTTGGTGCACCACATCCGCCGCCGCTCCCTGCTCCGCCAGCTCATTCATGCCGACAATCCCCGCATCGGCCACTCCGTCCGCCACCGTCTGCGGAATATCGTCATCGCGTAAAAAAAGCACCTCTAACGGGTAATTCCGAGCCTCCACCAACAGCGTCCGCTTCCCGGCATCCACCTTCATGCCCGCCTCTGCCAGTAAACGCAACGTGTCCTCGTTCAGTCGTCCTTTGGATTGGACAGCCACTCTAAGTCTCGTATTCATCTGTCTTGTCATTTGTTGTTCGGCTCAAGCAGCATGCGCTTGCACAGTCAATCGCCTCACCGCTTCAACCGGGTGATTTTAAG
Source organism: uncultured Akkermansia sp. (assembly GCA_947632055.1). GTDB lineage: Bacteria > Verrucomicrobiota > Verrucomicrobiia > Verrucomicrobiales > Akkermansiaceae > Akkermansia. Next base: position 14,954 of record CANRNS010000028.1, on the reverse strand, counting down.
CATGCTCGGGGTGAATATGACGCCGATATCTCATCCGCGCCCATCTTACCACAAGAGCGCCGCAGCGTCAAGACTCCGCTTTTTCTCGCTGCAAACTCATTTGCGCCCAAAATCATCGTCATTCGCTCGACGAACTCTGTCCATGGCAAGCGCTTCTCCTCGATCGCCGTAGACGGCGGACGAAAGCGGACAATCGGTCACACGACCGTTGCCCGCTTCCCTCCGTGGCGTCCCTGCCGTCAGAACGTGAGCTTGTAGCCTGCGGCGGCGTTCACACTCGACCAGCCTTGACGGTACTCGAACGAAGCATCCAAAAAGACGCTGCCGTTGCCGCTCCCCAACGGGACGGTCAGCCCGGCGCCGACTTCGACGCCTACCGGCCCCACCTCGGCGCTCTCCACCTCCGCAGTCGTCCTGGAACCGACAATGCCGTTCCTCACCTCGCCGGAGCGATCCCCCACATCGGCTTTCAGCAACGCACGCGCTTCAAAAATTGAATCGTGTTCAAAGGCGTTGCCGCTCACCACGCACTGGAAACGCGCGCCCACACCAAAGGTCAGGATGCTCTGCCGCATGTCATCTACCTTCAGCCCCGCATCGCTGCCCGTCTCCTTGTAGCCGTCGACGCCGATGTGCCGGAACTCCACATTCACGACAGGCTGCAGCGCCGCCGTCCCCCTCTCATTCATCAGTTGGGTGTAGCCCAATTCGTACAGGGCGCCAATGGCGTAGCCATCTGTGCTGCCCTTCGTGCGGTAGCTGCCCGAGCCGTAGTTCACCGTGCGATTCAGGTCGATGTGCGCCCAGCCCCCGCTCACCACCAAGGTGTGCGACCACGCACCGCTCATCGTCCGCACAAACCCGCTCAGATAAACTGTATCCAAGTCACCCTTCGCGCTGTCCGCCGCATCCGGCTTCAAGTCACCGTACATCGCCGTCACTGCCAAACCGAGGGTCGTCGCCTCAGATACGTCCGCGCCCACACCGAGGCTGCCGCCCCAGTTGTTGAGCGTGTAGCCGGGCAGGTAACCGTCCGCATTCAGCTTGTGGTAACCTCCCTCCGCATTGATCCACGTGTGCCATACGGGGAAAGAATCATACTGCTCATCGTAGAAGGCTTCGCCATTCAATGTGGTGCGGTTGCGGATGGATGTCAATTGCCGGTGCAGGTCTTCCGTCAAAGCCGGCGCGATCGTGGCAATCGATGAACCGGCCACGGCTGTGAGCGCGCGCTCCATCTCGCCGCTTCTTCCCTGATCCATCATGTCGATGATCGCATTACCCAACTTCGCGTAGTCCGAGTCCAGATTGTTGAGCACTCCGATCCCCCTCTCCTTCAGGGAACCCCACAGCATTGTGGCTCCCGCCCGTCCGTTCTTCCCGGCGTCGGGCATCACGCGCTCAAACCTGTTGTCCTGCGCCTCTTTGGTCCTCACGGTGATTGTACCATCGTCACCTACGTTCACCCCAGCCACATCGTCAAAGACAAAGGCTCTGCCGCTCAGCGTCACTTTCCCCTGCAGAGCTCTTTCGAGTTGTTCTTTGTTACTTTCTTCACCCGCTGTGAAGCCGAGCTCAAAACTGCTCTGCCTCGAGCCGTTGCTGTGCACTTCCAGCTTGCCATTGGATCCCACCGATTCCAGCGTTCCGGAAACAGGGGCTTTTTTACCCCCATCGTCCCCATCAACCATTGTGCCAACTTCCATGCGCAACGTGCCGTTCACCGTCACCTTGCCAAACTGTGGTGCGGGGACATCGTCAGGGGAACCTGTCAAGTCCAGATTGAGCTGGGCGCCCTCTTCCACAGTGAGCCCCCAGTTGGAGTCTGTTTTCACATTGTCGAGTGTGAAGGTTCCTCCTTTCACCATCAGCGTGCCGACGGCGGCGCCATCGTCACTCTTCCCCAGCGTGCCCGAGAAACTCCCGCCGCTTACCGTCAGTGTACCGGTCCCCTTGCTCTTGAGCGTACCGTTGCCGGTCAGAGAGGAAAGGATACTGCCAGTAGTCTCTCCCACGTCCAGCACAGTGTGCGCACCGTCCAGATTCACGCCTACGCCCTTGATGGATGCAGAGTCACTCAGCGTCAAGCTTGCGCCATCATCACCAGCCTCCCCTTCTTTCAAGGTAATGGTTCCCGTGCCATCGCCGGTGAATTGAGTGGATGCCAGCGTATTCTTCCCCTCAAGCACCAATTCAGCGCCCTCGGTCATGTCAATCGCATTGCCATCGGTGCTGTCACCCTCCTCATGAATCTGCCCCTTGATGGTGGTCTTACCCCCGTCCAGCAACAAGCCGCGCTTCTCGTCGCCCTCGGCTGCCGCCCCGTACGCGAACTTGAGGCCCTCCATGCTGTTCTCCGCGCCGCGCAGTCTGAGAGCTCCTTGCTGGATGCTCGTGGTGCCATCTGCCAGTTGGTAGTTGTCGCCCACGGTCAGGGTACCCGCGCCGGTCTTGTTCACGTCCACGCCCTCTCTGCCGGTCAAGCTGCCATTGAAGGTGGTGTTCTGCCCCTCCACGGTGTCGTCGCCAATGGTCGGGTAGTCGCCTGCGTCCGGTATGCTGGCTTTAGAGTTTTCAAAGGCCACCTGAAGGCGCTCGCCGTCAGGGTCGCTGTTTTCCAAATACAGCTCACTGCCTGTCACGCCCATCAGGTTCTTCACGGTGACATCACCACCTTCCTTACCCGTACCGGCCATGCGCAGTGTAAGCTTGTCCTCCTTACTGGCCAGCAAGGTCGCTTTCACTCCGCCCAGAAGGGTGACTACATCCTCCCCTTCCAGAGTGTTCTCCCCCTTCGTCACAAACACGTCCTCCAGCTTGCCGGTCAGTTTGATATTCCCGCCATCAAGAGTCACTTCCAAACCCTTCAGATCCTTCAAGAGGCTCATATTGTCCCCTCCCGTTAGATCGTCCATTCCGAAATTCTCCAGCGTAAGCGTGCCATCCGTCAGGTACAGGTACGCCTCCTTGGCTTCAGCGCCCTCTCCCGCCAGCGCTCCTAAAATGCTGGTCACGGCATCGTCTCCCAAATAGAGTGTCACATGCTCCTTGTCACTCGCATTCAAGGTGAAGTCCTGACCGGTTTGTTTGCTGATGAGAGCGTTCTTCCCCTCTCCAGCCACAGACTCAGTTCCCACGTTCTCCGAAGAGAAGTACAAGGACAACTCGCTACCTTCACCAACTGTGTAGGTTCCTGTCACGCCGGTGAGCTGTCCGTGCTCGTTGATGGTGATGCCGTGCAGGTTGACCGCTCCCATGCCATTCACATTCACCACGGAGCTCCCGCCCGATGTCGCTGTATCCACTCTCAGCGTACGCCCGGTGTCCCCATTCTCGAAATCGCTTTTTACGCTGACATTTGCAAGCACGATGGCGCCCCCCGTGCCTTCTACGGTGACAGTTCTACTTTCTGAGCTCAAATCGAGCTGCGAATTCCCTCCCAGCACGATGGTGCCTCCTGCGTTTCCTGTGTTCAAATTGAGCGTAGTGTTGGTACTTCCCAGCTCCCCGAGAATTCCCACAACACCTGCGCCGCTGTTCGTGACGGTGACAGTAGCCGTGTCCAAGGCGCCTGTCAAGTCAACGCCCTCCGTGGAATTCACGACCAGCGTGCCGTTCCCACTCGTGTCGGCTTTCACTTCGCCGCTGGCAGCGTCTCCCGTCAAGGTCAACTCGCCGCTTGTTACGGCCAGACTCCCTCCGTCAAATTTGCCGGTTAATGTGAAATGACCACTTCCGTTATTATACGTGAAGTTCGAGCTGATTGCCCCGCCAAAGCTTCCACTTTCCGCCGTCAGATTCAACGTGCCCGCCCCTGTAATGTCGCCATATTTTTCATCAATGCCATCGAGCGCCGCCACACTCACCGTCTTTCCTTCACCTATTTGCACCTCACCATACTCCCCCAAATGAAGGGTTGGAAGGGTGCTTGTTGTCGCCATTGTATCCTCATCACTCCCGAAGATCAAATAGCTGATCGCGTCCGGCGACTCCCCGCTCACCGTCACCGTGCTGCCATTAACGGTCATTCCATGCACAATAATAACCGTACCTCCGGTCTTAACTTCAAAATTCGACCACGTATTCACTACAGTGGTGGTGGTGCCAAGTTCCAGTATACCACCCTCCACCGTGGTGGAGTTCGTATCCAAACTCCCATTCGTGAGAATCTGTTTACCTGAACCTCGCTTTACGAGAGCCACTTTAGTCTTGTTAGTGGCTCCACATGAATGAAATGCACCAGCATAACTTATCGGATCTGAACCATTGTAATCAATAATCAGCCTAGCAGCGTAGCCCGCATTGCGTGTGAGCTCTACCCGGGAGTTACTAACTTCCCCTTTCAAGCCCCCCACCACATAGGTGGCTGATGAATCACTGCCATGTTGCCCAGTGAAATGCATATTTCCGCTAACTTCCAACACCACGCCGGACAAATAATCGGTATGTTCGTCACTCAAATAATCGAGAAGCAGCGTACTGCCGGAAGCTACGCTGATCTTCAGCCCCTCTCCTCGGTTAGTAGTGCTGAAGCCTTCTTTCAGCGTGAGCGTTCTATTTCCCCCCACATTCAGCGTGCCCGCACCTGTGACAGTCCCCGATATGTTTGTGGTTACATTCAAATTGACCGTCGGAATGTTTTTCAGATTGAGTTTATCTGGTAACTCCAATGTACCATCTCCACTGAACGTCCACGTACCGCCATCCACTGTCATGTTGCCCGGGCTTACCGTGCCTGAAACGCTGATCTCGTTGCTCCCCGTTCCGTCCAGGAAAGTGACGTTATCATTGTCGGCAAAGGACTGCCCCTCTGTCTCCCCTTTCATCCAATTGGTTGCCTCCTCTCCCACCTGCCAAGTTGTGCTGCCTTCACTACCATTCCATACAAGATCAGCGGATCCCGTTGTGTAGGTCACCAAACCACTCTCATCAACGCTGAACGTACCATTCCCATAATAAGAACCGGCAAAGAGATGTTTCAACATCCTTTCAGCCAGACTCTGCCAATTCTCATCTCCACCACTGACGAAGAGTTGATACTCCCAGTTTTCAGCTGAACTCAAACCTGTAAGAGTAAGCGCAATACCGTCACTCGTAGTCAAAGCTGTCAAAGCGGCGCTTGTCAGACTGAGTTGACCACCGGTGGAGCCATTCGTCTCAATCGCCAATGTCCAATTCCCTGCATCCCCGGCAGCAGAAATGATGGCGCCATCTCCCATCTTAAATATGCCACCCGCCTGCAACGTCCAAGTTTGCCCGCGCGTGGCTTGCATGCCGTTCAATGCCTCTACCGTGCCATGGTTCACGGTAATGCCCCCGGTCACGTTCACGACTCCGCCTCCCAGCGTTAGGGTGCCTTCTGACACTTTCGCCGACCTCGCTTCCAAGCCACCTCTCAGCGTAACCGTGCCATTATCGATTATCAAATCATTATTATTTTGCACCTTGAGTTGTTTCTCGACAGTGAGAGTTCCACCGTTTCTCACCACCACGCTCCTCATGCCACCATTATCCCCCCTCAAATTCCCCTTGACAACCACGTCACTCGCGCCCTCAATCAGAAGTGCAACAGAATCTCCGGGAAGATCACTTGCACCGCCCACGGAATTGTACAAGTTGACATCTCCGTAAACCGTCACCGCGGATCTGCCGTACCTTCCTGCCGATTCAGCATTTGACACCCAAAGAGACTTGGCCTTTAAAATGTCACTTTCGGCGACCGAATCGGCATCCCCCACCGTCAATTTGCCGGATGTCTCGTCTCCACCCACTTTCACACGACCGGTATGTCCTGCCTCGGTGCCAGCCAGAGAACCGACTGCCACACTGGCACCGCCTTCCACAGTGAGCACGTCTCCCGTAGTGAGATCATCAATACCCAGCTTGCCAGTTACAGTCAAACTCGCCCCATTTTGCAGTTTGCCTTTACAAGCTGGAGTGCTGTGCTTCAAGATGACATCACCCGATACGGTCATATCGCAGCCATCCAAAAAGAGCGTGTAATCATTGTATAGGCCATACAGGTTGACACTACCATGAATGATCACATGGCTCCCATTCCGTGCCAACAGCGCCCGAGATTTGAAAACCTCGGTGTGATTGATATCATCAGCGCTCCCTTCGGTCCCAACGATCAGCGTTCCCATTCCGCTCTCATCGCCTACGGCAACAGGTCCTGCGTGACCGGTTGGAGTTTGACAAAACTGCCCTTTAACCTCGACTGTTGACTTCCCTGACACCTCCAACACAAACTTATTTTCCGGATCTTTCATGTAGAGGTCGCCACCTATGGTCAAAGACCCTCCGTTTTGCACTTTTGCCGTGTTCGAAGAACTAAGTGTCAAATTCCCGGTGATCTCGAGGTCTGCATTATCCAGCAGAAGGTTGAAATCTTCCTCTCCCCCGGAGGATCCACTAAGCGTTGCACTGCCATACACCGTAAAGCTCGTGCGCTTGCCGCTTCGTTGCGCGCCATGAATGGACAGGGATGTTGCGGTGAGAATATTTGTCTTATTCGTATCGGCCTCACTCCCACTAGAACCGATGGTGATGGTAGCAAGTTGTGCGGTCGGGATATTCAGTTTCAGTTGCGTTCCAACCCCAACACTCAATTGAGTCACCGTCACCTCGCCCGTCAGCGTGACATTTACCTCCCCTGAATAGGTAAAGTGCAAGGTGTCGCTCCCATCGAATGAGGAAGGAGTTCCTCCTGCACCCGGCGTATAGGAATTCCCAGAAATGGTGTAGGTTTCACCAGACAAGTCAATCTGAATATCCGCGATTGGCATTATACCTCCCGAACCAAGAGCCACAGGATTGATTTGTCCATCGCCATCACCCAACAAAGAAAGCTCATCGGGGAAGTCTGTTTCCAGTTCCATCGTAAGCTCACCGCCCGCGAGCGTTGTCGGCGAAGATTCACCGAATGCCTTGGCAGGGGTCGATGTGCCCCAAAGCAGAAAAAAAGCGCCCAGGAGCACTGTGCCGGATGTTACCGTACGCCTCGGGGTGCAGTGTGCAGCCATAGTTGCAAGGCAAGCCAGCAAAGCCTTGCGGAGACCAGTAGGTAAATGGAGTTTCATGATGAGGAATGATGATGAAGCATAACCACAGCGGACACGAACGTGGTGCACGTGTTCGCCCACCCGTGCAGTGTAGTATATCTCTTTTTAAAAGAGATATACTTTTTATAAATGCGTAAATCATTTATTATAAATATTTTATAATCTATTAACACCTCTCCTTTTTTGAAAAGGAAAGGGGAGATGTCTTTGTGTCATACACGCATTTTCAAGGTCATTGACACTCCCATCAGCACATCGCTTTTGAAAAGAGACACACTCGATCTTTCTAATCCAATTGATTGTTGATCAATTCTCAACCATTTTCATCCTCTCTGTTTCATGCCGGTGAGCCCCCTAAAAAAAATTTCAGAATTCTGAAAAAGGAACTGGACATCGCTTTTAAAAAGAGATACCCGGCCCAGAGGAGGAAGCAACAGTAAGGCGCTTCGGCTTAAGAGAGAGACTCGGAGGCTAGAACTTGTACTGCGACGGGTCGATATGGAGTCGACGGACTCGGTAGTTGAGTTTGCGCAGGGTGGTATGCAATTCGCGCGCAGCGGCGGACATGTTGCCACGCGTGCGTTTAAGGGCAGCCGTGATGAGTTCGGACTCAAAGGAAGCGGTCAGGGCCTCCATGGGAGTATCACGCTCGGGTGGAACAGAGCGATTGGGGAGCATGGATTCTGTGCCGGTAGCGGCGGCAGTCTGCAGCGAAGCCGGCAAATCGATGGCGTTAATTACGCTGCTATTGGACATAATGACAATGCGTTCGATCATGTTCTCCAATTCGCGAACATTGCCCGGCCAATGGTAGCTCATGAGCATATCGATGGCGGGGGTGGAGAGGCGGCGCACGTCTTTATGGTGCAGCTTGTTGTATTTAGCGAGGAAAAAGTCGGCCAGGGAGATGATATCCACCTTACGGGAACGCAGGGGGGGAACCACAATGGGCAGGACGGCGAGACGGTAATAGAGGTCCTCGCGGAAGAGGCCCTGAGCCATCATGCGCTCCAAGTCGCGGGACGTGGCGGCAATAATGCGCGCCTGAGTGCGGATAGGTTGCTGCGAACCCACGCGCTCAAACACTTTCTCCTGGAGCACGCGCAGCAGCTTCACCTGCGTCTGCACGGGCAAATCGCCGATTTCATCCAAAAAGAGGGTGCCGGAGGAAGCTTCCTCAAAGCGACCGATGCGTTGCTTGATGGCGCCGGTGAAGGCGCCTTTTTCATGGCCGAAAAGTTCCGACTCAATGAGGCCCTCGGGCAAGGCGGCGCAGTTGACCGCGATGAAAGGACCATCCCGCCGATCGGAAGCAAAATGGATGGCCTGGGCCAGGAGCTCCTTGCCCGTGCCGGATTCACCGAGCAGCAGCACAGTGGCGGAAGAACGCGCCACCTTCGCCATCTCGAGATACACCGCTCGCATGGCGGAGGAATGGCCCACAATGTTGGCAAACCCGGCGTTCTCGCCGAGCTCAATGCGCATGCGGTCGTTCTCGCGTTCGCGCAGCTGCCGCTCTGCCACTTGCTCACGCACGCTGGCCACGGCATCCGCCAGGATGTTGGCCACAATCTCCAGCAACCGCGCAAGCTTCTCCAGCGTCGCTTGCGGCAACACCGGGAAAGATAGCGAAAGGGTGCCGATGACTGCCCCGCCCCGCTTAATCGCCACACAGAGGAAGGACTCACTCTGCGCGCCATGCAGGGCGCCGGTGCGGTTGAGGAACGTATGGCTTGCCGCCGTATCGCGCAGCAAGGCTGAAACACCCGTTTGTCCAACTTGCCCGGTTATGCCCTCCCCCAAACGGTACGTGCCGCGCGCTTTCTCAGTCTCTGAAAGACCGTAGGAGGCTTCAATGACCAATTCCTCGCCCTGCAACAAACAGAGCGCCCCCTGCGGGAAGCACAGGTTCTGCCGCAGCACCAGCATGATCTGCTCAAGCAGGTCGGCTACGTCCCTCTGCCCGACCAGCACTTTGGACACACCGGAGAGCACGCGCAGCTCCAAGCTGTCGCCGGAGAGTTCATGGAGGGGGGAGGGAGTTCGTTGCTGAGGCATCGAAAAGCTTAGAAGAAATTGACGGGGAGGGAAGCTCCGAGCTCTCCCAATGTGACGGAAATGCCCAGCCCGGTTTCGCGCTTGCCGCCGTTGTCACGCAGCATAACCGTGGTTCCCAGGTACCACGGACCAAACTTGCGAGTCAGGGAAAATTGCTGAAGCGGGACTCGATTCTCCTGCACGTCCCAACTGATGCGAGCTGCCGCACTGTAACGCTCATTGAGCCGCACGTTCACTTGGAAATAGGAATAGTTGGAGTCAGTTTGAATGGGGTGATTGCTGATGTAGCGATGCCCAATTTGGGTCTCCAACCAAGGGAAGGGGACGAGGGAGAGCGACGTGTTGTACTGTCTGAAACCATCGCCGCCACGCACGGTGGGGGTTTGCGTCTCCACGCGCAGAGAGCACTGGCTGGTGAGGTTCACCAGGATGAGCGAGTATACATTGGAGAAGCGGGTTTCAGTGTTGGGATTGTCGATGTTGTAATCCAAAAAGAGGTTCCAATCGATGAAGGTACGACTTTCGCCATCGTAGACAGTACTCAATACGTTGCGCATACCCAAGCGCCAGACAGTCCAGTTCGCCCAGCCGTCAATGCCGGTAAATCCCATGAAATCCAAGGGCATGGGGCACACTGTGCTGTTGCCCATGGTGGTTGACCATGTATCCATTTGCGGCACGTAGGGATTGGAGGAAGAGATGCTGCCGTGGGAAATTTCTGCGTAGGGATGGATGACATGGTAGAGGCCATTCAGACCCAAACGCGGCGAGCGAACTGAGGGAAAATAACGGTAAAACTTAATGTCAAAATCGCAGCCCAAGTAACCCATCAACCGGTTATCTGCCCCCACATCCTCGACACGATAGTACCCCGTGTACCCGCCGCCCACTTTCGGGGTGATGTTCAGGAAACGCAGCACTTTGACGTTCGTGGAGAGTTCATGGGTGGAATTGACTCGCACATAACTGCCGCTGTTAAGCAGGCGGGTGTAATATTCCCTCAGCTCTTGCGAGTTGATTTCAGAAAGTCTGGCGCGATAGAACGCACGCTGCTCGGCGGGTATGTTTTGGCGCAGCAAACTGACGACATTGCGCGTTTCATAGGCGATATGAGAGGAACCCAACACCGTACGCGGGCGGTAGTAAGAAAGTTCAGCGCGCTCATCTGTGCTGTAAAAATCATTGGGAGCGAAGCGGGCGAGGAACATGGAGCTGCTGCGCGGTGTAAGCCGCTCCAGGCGCACATTGTTGTCCGGCTTGTCATTCAGGCGCGCCTCGTCCTCAAAAAAGTCCTGCAGGACGTAGCGATCGCCCAGCAAGTTGATATCTGCTGCAAGCGTCCAACTGGGCGCATCCTTGCCAGTTGCGCGCGGCGATACATCCCAGAGGCTCTGCATGGCCACGCGGTGGCGGCGGTGTCCCACACTTTCTCGGGAAACAGACAAGGGGTTGATGTCAGGGTGTTCGTCGGCAATTCCGTAGACCTGCAATCCACGTGAATCCTGGTATTCCTTGTGCATTTTTTCGCTGACAAAATCAAGGCCGCCCGCCACGCCACGCCGAGTCCGAAAATCGACACGCGGCGTGAGAATGTAGTCTGCAACGGGCATGCCGTGCTCAACCCGACGATGCCCCACTAAAATGCCATACTGACTCAGCAGGTAGGTGCCCCAAATGGACTTGGCGCCCGGCACACACATGTACCCCTCGTTCGGGTTAAGCGAATGCGAGAGTGGCAGCCAGCCGAGTACAGGTATCGCCATATCCCGCTCAGGACCAGATATGCTCAAGCGCGACACGGTGCCGTAATCTCCCGGATACACCGTCAGTGTGCCCGTGCCCACCCACATGCCCGGCTTTTCTACATCCTCTGTGGTGATGAAGGCGTGGTGGATGGTGATCCTGTTTTTCCCGGCAGGGGTCTTGGCATATTCAGCCGAAGAACCACGGATAATAGCGCCACTTGCCTTGGCGCGAACGTGAGTGACGCGAGCGACGGCGTGCTTCCAATCGTAGTCACCGCCCTCGGCGCGCATCAACGTATCGCCTTGATAAATGACGAGCGGTCCCTCGAGCGCGGCCACTTCATTTTGCATATCTACGGTGATGCGTTGCGCAAAAATTTCCTCTCCCTCACCGGTACGCAAATAGATGGGGGAGCTGCCGGCGGTGTACGTGATCACACGCTTCTCATGATCGTAATCCACAAGACCCCAATCATTGCGTATCACGAGAGAATCAGGGATCTGCTCACTCACAGCCGTACTCAGAGAACCGACAGCTTCTCCTACGTGCTCCATGACAAGGTTGGCAGGAATTGCCTGATCCGGCAGAGCTACAAAATCTGCGTCCTGCTGAGCTTCAAGATGCGCAGCGCACAACGAGACACCCAACGCCCCGGACAACGTAAGCTGGCCAAGCCTGACTCGCGGCGAAGCGATTCGTTGGTGAAACGGCATCATAAGACGGTATCTGAACAGGGCAATGATTGATCCTCCGCGTAGTCTTTACCTCGGTAACGACGACGCGAACGTTCGGGCGTGGCAGCCAAATCAACCACCACAAAACAATCCATCGTCCCACCAAAGTCTTCATCAATTCCAAAACTCACCATCTTTCCTCCCAAGCGCAGGTATTGCTTGAGCAACACCGGAATGCCCACCCCGCCCTCCAGCTCGCTCACCATCGCTGACAAGGCCCGCAGATCCGGCAGGGCTTGGGGAAGCAGCCGGGCATCCTCACTGAGAAGCTCCATATCCACCGGGGCGTGGAGCGCACGTATTTGCCTGCTGAGTTTCTCATGCATGCAGTTTTGCTTCATGTAGGTGAGCATCAACGCGCGGGCTGCCATACTGTAATTTGCGGAGATACTGACCGTACCATACAAACATTTGTACTGCGGATTTTTGTTGAGAAAGCGACCGATCCCCATCCAGAGCGTATCGAGGGAGCTCGGTTGCCGCTGGTATTCAGGCGTGATAAAGGCGCGTCCCATCTCCACCCCCTGGAAAATCACGCGCAAAAATTGCGGGCTAAAGCGGAAGAAGGTTGAATTGTAGATTCCCTTGATCCCATTGTTGGCAAGGATCTGGTCCGTGCGCCCCATGCGATAAGCGCCCGCCAGCCGCCCTTCCTGGGCATCCCACATGATGAGGTGGGTGTAGTGCGCATCCCATTCATCGAGGTCGCGCTCAAGACCGGACCCCTCGCCTACGCTGCGATAGGTGCGCTCACGCTGCACGCCGATTTCTCGCATCAAATGCGGGATCTGACTGGCTTGCACGGCGTACACGCGCAACGGTGTGGCTTTCCCCGCAAAACACAGGCACTCCGGCGGCAGAGATGCTACCTCTGCGCGTAACGCCTCCGCCGACTCGCACGGAGCAATAGCTTGCAGAGCGCGAGACGGCTGCGCTGCCCGGGGCGAGCGGGACGCATTGCCACCATAACGCAGCAGCATACTGCGCAGGCGCATATAGGCGCTCAATTGATCGGGACTCATGCCCGCCGATGTAGCGGGAAGAATGGGCCGACCCAGACGAATGCTGTGGCGCATCCTTCCATCCCGCAGGATCTCACGCGGGAGAAAGTTAGCCCGCAAGGAGCGCGAGATCATACTCACGACCTGGAAGAAAATCCCCGTACGACCCGATATGTGCATGGGCACAACCGTGGCCCCGGTCTTTTGCACCAGTGTCGCGATATTCTGCTGCCATGGGTCATCCACAACTCGACCGTCCCTGAATGAGTACGTTGCAGCGGATCCACTGGGAAACACCAGCAGACAATGCCCACCCTTCAACCAACGCAACATGTCGCGCATACCGGTCATATTGGCCCGCTTTGCCGCTTCACCGCCGTACACATCCACCGTGATCTCATAGGGTCGCATTCCCCGCACACACTGCAAAAATTCGTTCACCACAATACGTATGTCCTCCCGTCGCTGCATCACGACATCCCCGAACATCAAACCATCCGACATGCCATGCGGATGATTTGAGACGACAATGCACGGTCCCTCCGCCGGGATGTGTTCCAAGCCCTCCAAATCGTAGTGGAGACTGAGATATCGACAAGCCAGGTGGAAAAAGTTCTCCCGAGAACCGGCGTCCCAATCGTCATCTATATGTTCGTGCGCTATATTGAGCGCATGCAAGCCGAGCCACTTTTCCGCGGCTTCCAACAAGAAGCGCGGCACATGTCGACCGCCGCTTATCTCATCGGCCAGGTCTACCATCTTGGGTCTCTTGAACTTCATAGCGTAGTGCCTCTTGCGCACGCGCAATCGTGCGCATTTTATCATGTCGGCAACCTTCGGTCAAGCTCTCCCAACCCAGCCACTGCATTTGTTTCCATAAAGTTCCTCTAAGTTCATGCAACTTATTGATGATTTGTGAACTACAAATTTCGATCTGCAGGACGAGCGCGCCGAGGACGCGAGCTGGCAGTTGAAAAGTTTTTCTTTGCTTTTCCACTCCTGCCCAATGCATTTTCCCAGAAATCAACGCCATAACATCCGTTTCCCGAAATCGTCAATGGTCCGCGTTTTTTTTCTCGGGACAGATGTGTCCGGCTACCGAAAAAGAGTTAAAAATCGGCGGGTCCATACGACCCGCCGACGATAAGTCCGCCTTGCGCACGATGTGCGTGCGCGTCAGATTTCACTGTCAGAATCGGTATCCGAGGTATCATCCGATCCTCCCTCCGAATCATCTCCGGAGGAAGAATCGCTCCCATCGTCCAAGCTGTCATCCGAGGAAGAGTCGGCGTCGCCACCGTCTTCAGAGGAGTCCGTGCTCTCATCATCCGATGAGCTCGTGTCATCCAATTCTTCCTCACTGGTAGGAGTAGCTGTTTCTCCCGTGCTTTCCGGGCTCTTGTCAGCTTTTTGCTCTGCTTTGGGCTTCTCTTCGCCGCCTCGTTTAACCTGTCTCGAAGCTTCGTCACCGCGCGGCTTGGAGATGAGATATTGCTTATCCGTAAGGCCCGTAGCTTTCAGAGCATTGATGCGTTCCTGGTCGTATCCAACCTCTGTACCCGGCTTCCGCACAGGGTCGGCCAAGTCCCCCATGATAGCGGCGCTGAGGGCATCGCGCTCATAGGTGTCACACACGTGCACCTTGTAGGGACCAACGGTGGGGAGATCCCACGCAGGAATTCGCTTGTTGTCGGGTATGAGTACGCCAACCATGTTCCCCCGCCCATCGGATAGAATAGCCCATACGACCTCGCCGCCTCCCTTCGCGTTCAAGGTGGTCAAGTAATACTGGGGATACACGTAAGACATTTCCTTGATCGTCGAATCGTGCAACCATGTGACGAGAGCGCGGCGCGCACGCTCCGGCAGCGGTCCCACCTCGTAGCAATCCCGGTGGTTGGGGAAATGTTTGCTGTTATGACTGAAAACGGTGGTCACGGGACTTTGGACAAGCCGACGAACAGCTTTCTCCGGCGAGAGCACGCTGCTGCATGAGTTCGCCATAGCCAGCACGGCGATAAGACCGCAGACCCGCACAATGTGATGGAATAAGGAGAGATGTTTCATATGAAAGCTACCTCTCCCATTCTGCCAATCGAGAGGCTCCATGACAAGCAAAAACTTTCTTTCCCCCAATTTTTTTGGCAAAAAAAGATGCCCACATGCCTCCCTTCGTCTCCAGTTTGTTGCGATCTTTGATCCCATATCTCCCTCCTTCTCGCCCGACCCGCATGTTTTAAGTTGTCTTAACCATCGCATATTCATCGGAAAACACGCGTAATGCCTCAAAAATAAAAGTCACCGAAGCCCGATGCCTCAAAATAAACGGTCACCCAACAGCATAGCATTTT
>CANRNS010000027.1 GCA_947632055.1 uncultured Akkermansia sp. | reverse complement strand
TACACTATTTTTGTCCAAACGATAAATCTCTTGCCCTCTTTTTCCCCGTTCGGTGCACTTATTTTTGTCCGATTGCGTGTCGGAGAGCACTCTTTTTTTGGCTCGCTTTGAGAGCGGGAAGGTGATAGAATGCCCTCGGAGCTATGAAGGCGATGATACGACTACTCATTCCGGCGCTCGCGCTGATGCTGCTAACATTGAGCAGCTGCCAGCAAAACCCTTACCCCATCTTTTTCCTGTCGGAAGCCAGCACGACAGAGGGAACAACAGCCAAGTTCATCCTCATGTACAAAGGGCGTCCGTACACGCGCATGCCGATTGTCACGCACGAGAACATCCAGTCCTACCATTCATTCATGAGCATGCAGGATGGCAGCTATGGAGTCGTCTTCACGCTGAAACCGGAGATGATCAACCGCCTGTACTCTGCCACCGTCAACCGTGAAGGGATGTTGATACTGCCCGTGGTAAATGGGTTGGCCTTCCAGCCCGTGCGCATTGATCGACCCATCACAGATGGCAAGCTCGTCATATGGAATGGGCTGAACGGGTATGATTTGAAGCAGATAGCTCGGGACATCACCCCGGAAAACGAGGAAATGGAGAAGAAGCGCTTCATAAGGAAGAACCCGCGACCACTTCCCAAGTTGGATCCGACAAAGGTGAATGAAAAGAAAGATTACACCGGACGCACCATCGGTGAAATATTCACAAGCGGGACATGAGGGGTTGTCTGTTCCAAGGGGCGGTGATCTTGCTGCTCATGGGGAGTGTAACGCGAGCGGAAACACAGCAGCCGCCCCCCGCTCGGGTTGATCTCGTGTACCGCTTCCCCACTTCGAACCACAGTCTTGTAGATGGCCGCGGAGAGGACTTTTACATGTATTGCGATCGCAACTTCGAAGGTGAAAAGAGCAAGCCATGGCAAGCCGGCGGATACGGAATGGTGCGCACTCCCTTCCGCGCAGCAAACGGTAACATCATGTTCTCTCGTATGCACGAGGGAGTGGATATTAAACCTATGCAGCGCGATGCCGCCGGAGAACCCCAGGATCTGATCCATCCCATTGCTCCGGGGGTGGTGGTCTATACGAACGAAAAACCGGCGCTGAGCAACTACGGCCGCTACGTGGTCGTAAGCCACCGCGTGCCGGAAGGTACAATCTACAGCCTTTACGCACACATGGCTAGAGTAGACTGTCGAGTTGGTCAACGAGTAGGCACTGGGAATAAACTCGGTCAGATGGGTCACAGTGGCGCAGGCATTAATCGCGAACGCTCCCATGTGCACCTCGAGCTGGGGCTTATGCTCCACTCGCGCTACGACCAGTTTTGTCCTCCCACCAATAAGCACGGCATCTACAATGGACTGAATCTTGCGGGCATTGACCCAGCGCCTGTGCTTCGCGCATGTGCAAACGGGAGTGCTCTTTCCCTGAGTCGTCATTGGGCAACGTTGCGCGAGCATTACCGCGTGCGCGTACCGTACAGCGGGAGGCAAGTGGATCTGCTTCGCCGTCATCCTTTTCTGCTACGTTCGCCGATCACGTCCACCACCAAATCGCTGGATGTGGCATTTAGCGCTGAAGGAGTGCCGCTGGCATTTTATCCCTCGCAGCAACAGGTCGCTCATCCGGTCGTCATCAGCTGCACCGCCATGCCCACGCTTCAGCAAAACGTAACTGCCAATCGCGTGAAGAACAGCAGTCGAGATCCCGCCCTCACGGCGTCAGGTCTGCGCTATATTCAACATATCTTTCACCAGCCGGAGACGACGACCGGCTCTCGTTCCCCCGCCGTCCATGATAAATAAAGTTGTCACGTTGCTCCTTGTGTCGGCTCTGAGCGGAGCTGCGGGGGCCGTATGGGCAGCCAATCAGGCCGAGAACCTGCTGCGCAACGGCAAGCCGGAGGAAGCCTGCCTTTTTGTGAGAAGCGGTAAGCACACATTGGACGCCCAGCAAGCCGCCTATTGGGAAGGACGTTCTCTTCTCGCCCTCGGGCGCTTTGTAGAAGCAGCCTCCCTTCTGCAGAAAGTGGAGCCGGATCACCCACTATACCCCTACGCAGCGCGGGGGCTTCTATATTGTGCCAAGCACAGTCCTGAACTCAACTGCGGTGATGTTATTGAAAAACTGACGCACTCTCAAAATGACTCTGTACGAGCTCTAGCCACGGCGGCCCTTGCTGAGCGACAATTGTCCTCACAGGATCATCCATCTGATTCTCCGGCTTTTGCAGCACTGCAAGATATGGCAAAGACGAACCAAAAGCTGCAGCCTATCGTCAAACTTCTAGGACTGCCGCTTCGCCGGAGCATGAAAGACTTTGAGGGGGCTGTTCTTTATGCTCGTGAGTTGGAAAATGACAACACACTGAGCGTCACGGCCCGTCAATTGGCCCGCTTGGAACTCGCTGAAATCTATTACACTCAAGAAAAAAGCATTTCCGCACAAGATGCACCTCCCGGCTCGGAAGCAGATGATGAACGCGCCACAACGGGCATGGGCGAAGAAACTTTGCTGCAATTTATTAGCGCGAACCCGGAATCCCCTCTGCTCTGGACAGCTTTTTGCCGTCTCCTCCAGCATGAACAAGGACAACAAAGCGCCTATACAAAGAGCAAACTCAACGAATGGGCGGAAGACACAGCTCACGCGGATCGAGCGGTCTGCGCGCTTCTGTTGCTTATGAGCAAAGCTGCCTCCGCCGGTGCAGATACAGCCCCTTTTGTCAATCGTGCCGCTACTGATTTGCCCGGTGAACCGCTCACACGCACCATCCTGCAGGAACACATTCGACGTCTTCTCTTGGGAGGGGACAGAAAGCAGGCTGAGCTATACGTCAAATTGCTGGAGTCTGCTCCGGATGCCGTCACAAATGCCACCACCCTCTTCCTGCGCACCGTCGTTTCTCAGGACGCTCCTGCCCAAGCCGCGGCAATTTTTGCAAATTGCGCCAAAAGCGCACCGGATTTTCTGCGCATTCCTGCCCTTGTCAACGCGATGATCTGCTCCATGAGGGCCGGACAAACGGAAACCGCTGAACTTCTCATTCAAGAGGCTACTGATCCCTCCGTGCGTCGCGCTCTCTTACTCGCACACGCGCAGATGCTGCCGGAGCAGCAGGCCAACCGGGCAACTGCTGAGCTGCAGGAGGTCCTGAGTTTGCAGCCCACACCTGCACAAAAAGTACGCGCAATGCTCTGCTTACTGCGACTCAGTCCACCAGTAGATCCGCTTAACCACCTTCGCACCGCCTCAGGATTTTCCCGAGAGGATCGCACCGTCTGGTCTGATGAAGATGATCTGCTGTATGCGGCTATTCTTGAAAAAGCGGCAGAAGCCGCCACACCGACTAACGAACAATATACGCTCGACTTGCTACACGAGCTCTGCGAAAAAGCCGCCACGCCGGACCGTAAAAGACGGCTCTCTCTCCATTTGGCAAATCGCCTTTCACGCAATGGGCAACACGCCGAAGCTCGCGATGTCCTGCTGGCGCTCGCAGCTGAACAACCGGCTAGCGAGCAGAAGGCCGCCACCCTGCTCTACGCTGGAATGGAATGCACCGCATGCGCCACATTGCCCTCACTCCAGCACGCCATAAAACTCTACGCTGAATGCGCTAGGATGGGTACGCCATTGAGCGTACTTGCCTCCATCGAACAAGCCTCCATCCTCACGCGCATCAACCGCAGGGCTGAAGCGCTCGAGATTCTTGAATCCCTGTCGAAAGCACAGCTCAATCCGGATCTGCAAGCGCGCCTTCTCACAGCACTTGCAGATGCCCACGCCTCTGGCAGCGATGCGCAAAGCGTCCAACGCGCACTGGATGCCAGCGGCGCTATCCTAAACATACCCAATTTGCCTCATATCTGGTCCATTCGAGCCCGCTTGCAACACGCCTCTTTAGCCGCACGAGCCAAATCGGATGTAACCGCAGTGGATGATTATCTGCATGTGGTGCATGAGCACGACACGCGAAGCGAAGCCCCGAGCGAAGCCTGCGTTTTTTACTACTACTACGCAGGCGCAGGCGCGGTGTACCGCCTCACCTGCATGAACCGTTATGAAGAAGCGGCAAAGCTTGCAGAGCACATTGCAGCCTGGCCTACCTCTGCGACAACCGGAGGTTCCCCACGTGACCCGGAGAAAGCGGAGGCATTCCGCGAATGGGCTCGCACCATCCGAAGCCTGCATTTCCTCCCAGCGGATATACTTCCCCTCGATCCCTCTCCAACTCAACCACACTGAAATCCTGGATGCGCCTCAGCGTATCTCGCACCACACCGCACGGTGATCGCTCGCCCTGCGAACCTCCTCGCCGCTCACAATACCCATAGCGGCTTTTTTTCCCATGCGGCGGGAAAGCACGCTGTTAACATAAATCTGGTCATAGGCGCTGTATTGATTACCGGCCTTGTAGTAAATCGTCCAACTCTCCCCACGATCATCGCAAGGGAGAAGGCGATGCAATGCACTGGAACGCGTTTTGCCCTGCGTGAGGATGGCAAGTGAAGATTCATCCGGTCCGGCATTCCAATCACCATATACGAGAATGGGCATTTGGGGCATGGATTGAGTCGCACGCTGCACATGAGCAGCGAACGTACGCGCCTCACGGGCACGCAGCATATCCGACGCGACGGAGTCATCTGTCCTCTTAGACTTGAGATGCGCCCCCATCACACGGAAATATCTGCCGTCCGGCAAATGGACGAGCACGTCTAATATGCCACGCAGCATGCAGCGAGAACTCCCCCCCTCCAACATGCAATCCGCCACGGAGAAGTTTTTCGCGATAGGATAACGCGAAAGGATGGCCAATGCACGATCCTCTCCCCACCGCTCCAACACCAAAGAATGGGGATATCTCAGCCCACGGCTCGCCAAACGATCCGACAAATCCTGCAAAGCGGCGCTTCCTCCTATCTCCACCAAACCGACCAAATCCGGACCTGCAGATGCAATCACATCAGCTACAGCATCTCTCTCACGTACCGGCTTGAATCGGCGAGGATGAGAAGAACGTGGCTTATCAGCCTGTAAAAAGTAATTCTGCACATTGAGCATGAGAAAGCGAATTGGGCTGCCAGCCTCGGGCACGGTAAGCTCGGCTCGCTCAACCGGCGCTTCGGATTGAGCAGATACAGTAACATGCTGTACAGGTTCCAGTTGAGCCTCTGCTACAACTGGAACAAGATACGCGTACAACAAGAAACTGGCAACAAGCGAAAGCAGAATGAGCAAGACATCTCTGCGCCTGATCAATTTATGGAATTGCTCGCTCATCTTCCTGTCGTTCCATACGATTCTTAAAAAACGAGAGGCAAAGTTGAATGCAGGTCAACGTTTTTCCTCAGCGAGCCATTCTGCGACTTGGGGTGCGGCGTACGTGAGTATCATATCCGCCCCGGCTCGGCGTATGCTCATGAGCGCCTCTAAAACAGCCGCCTTCTCATCTAACCAGCCCAATGCCGCAGCTGCTTTAAGCATCACATACTCCCCACTCACGTGGTAGGCGGCTATCGGCAGCTGCGTGCGCCTCCTCATAGCCGCAATCACATCCAAATACAGTGTGGCAGGCTTAACCATCAGGATATCCGCTCCCTCTTGTTCATCAAGCGCTGCCTCCCGGAGAGCTTCCCGCGCATTGCTTGGGTCCATCTGGTAACCCTTTTTATCTCCCGTCTTCGGTGCGCTCCCGAGCGCCCCACGGAACGGACCGTAAAACGCCGACGCGTACTTGGCCGTGTAGCTCATGATGGATACCCGAGTGTACCCTTGAGCATCCAAAGCTGTGCGCAATGCCGCCACTCGCCCGTCCATCATGTCACTCGGTGAAATGATGTCCGCTCCGGCTTCTGCGTGGCTGAGCGCCTGAAGCACAAGTGCTTCCACTGTTTCGTCGTTGAGCACCTCAACTCCGCCATCGGGCAGCTCGCGCACAATGCCATCTTGCCCGTAGCTGCTGTAAGGATCCAACGCAACATCGGTCATCACCAACAACTCTGGCAACCCGGCCTTGATAGCCCGAATCGCCTGCTGCACAATGCCATGTGGGTTGTGTGCCTCAACACCATTTGGAGTTTTGAGTGCTTCTGGCACCACGCCAAAAAGGTCGACACAAGGTATCCCCAATTGCTCGTGCAAACGCCGACACTCCTCCACCAGCCCGGACAGGCTCCAACGAACACAACCGGGCAACGCTTCTATCGGTTCGTCCACCTGCCCCGCATGCACAAACATCGGGTATATCAGGTTGGCCGTGGTCAGTGTTGTCTCTCGCACCAAGCCTCGCATGGCTTCATTTTTCCTGTTTCGGCGGGGTCGTATCGGGAGATTCATCATATTCTTTCCAATGCTTGTTTCTGCTGAAAGCCGTATCCGCTTCCCATCCTGAAAGAGGTTCTACCATGTTATTTGTTTCTTTGCAAGCAGGAACTTTGTCCGACCAGGGCAAACGCCGTGGTAAACGCGGTTGCCATTTTCGATTTATGATTTGTTGATAATGTATGCATTGTGGATGCTTATTTGAAATGAGTCTCCTCAATCGACCGGGCAATTTTCTATTTTCGGTTTGTCAGGATCCGGCAGTTGTCCTTGAAAAAATGGATTCACCGAGCCCGGAGAAAATTGGATTGGGACACGTGTGTGTACGACCCATCACTTCCTTCAAAGATAGAGAGGTCATTTCCCTTTCAACGAATTGCCCCAAAAGTCGCTCCGTGACAACGACAAGCATAAAAAATGCAAGTGATGGGGAGATTTTGCTTGACGAGACGCAAAAAGCAGTTATAATTCGGCCCTCACAGAGCCTCTCTTAATAAGAAACGAAGTTATGTCCAGAATTTGCAATATCACTTTGGCTATCCCCCACAAGGGACGCCGCATTCACCGTTCGGGTCTCGCCAAGAAAAAGGGCGGTATAGGACGCCACGTGACCAAAACAGTGAACCGCACGGTCTTCCCGAATCTTCAGGAGAAGCGTATTTGGGTGCCGGAGCTCAATGGCGGACGCGGTGGCTACATTCGCATGAAACTTTCCTGCAAAGCGCTGCGTTCAATCTCCAAGAACGGTGCATACGCAACCCTGAAAAAAGCCGGTATTCTCTATTAAAAGGGAAAGATTTCGCGGAAAAAATTGAACGCGCAAGCTCTTTGCGCTGTCCATACGCAACGAGGGATGGAGGGAGCAAGCTCCCTGTGGACGAGAAAAAGCCTAATACACAGTCATGACTCGCCAGAAGACCCAGATCGCTCTGAGAATTAACGACGACAACGAGAATCATCACCTCTGGAATAACCGTGGGGTCTGGTGGTGTCATGTGACTGTCCACAAGCCGGACGCTACGGCTGAACGTCTACGTTTTTCCCTGCGCACACGAGACATCAACAAGGCTCGCACCTTGCGCGACCGCATCTTCGCAGATATTCAGCGTCATTTTGGCATTGCCGTCTGAGGACGAGGACGGCTCTGGCAAATGCTTCGCAGCAATCCTAATTGTCTGCACGAACAGTTTTTTGGGGTGCGTAGCATACGGGGAAACGCATCACGCCATTTATATCGGCGTGCAGGGAAGCGCCGACATAGCCGACTTCCTGCATCAGCCCCATAACACGTTCCCCTTGGTCATGCCCCACCTCGAGCAGCATGCAGCCGCCCGGTTCCATGTGCGGCAAGGCTTCGCGGAGAAAGCGTCGAATGACATCCAGTCCATCCTCACCTCCGAAAAGCGCTGTTGAAGGATCGTGCGTTACTTCAGTCTGCAGCTCCTCGCGATCCGGTACGTAAGGCAAGTTGGCAACGATTAAATGATAGGTCTCAGGGGGGAGGATTCGGGTATCACCCTCACTCGTAGAACCCTGCCAAGCGGAGAAGAGGTCGGAGCGAAAGGTTCGCACACGCGCTTCCAAAGAGATGGCGTTCTCTAGCGCCAAGCTGAGAGCTGCTGTTGAGATGTCTGCCAGCACCACATCCGGCTGCATGGCGTATAGTTCGAGAGCTAGTGTAATGCCGATAACCCCTGACCCACACCCCATATCCAAGATGCGTGGACAGGAGATCGTGCGTGGAAATAGACGCAACGCAAGTTCCACGAGTTCTTCCGTTTCCGGGCGGGGAACGAGAGCGCGCGCATCGGCGCGGTAAGTGCGTCGGTAAAACTCGACAGAACCAAGTAAGTGCTGCAAGGGCTCACCTTTGCCCCGCCGACGCAACAGTTCGCGCAGTTGCACTAGTTTTTCCTCAGCCACGGTATCGTCCATGTGCAGGTAAATCCACGTGCGATCCGTTTGCATGACGTGCGCAATGAGCGCCAGCATGGAGGCTCGAGCTCCCTGCCTTCCGCGCTCTGCCAGGTAAGCAGTTCCTGCACTCAAAATATCGCGCACGGTCTTCATGATACAAGCTCGTCCATGCGTTCGGCCATTTCTGCGCGCTGCATGTGGTCAATCAATTCATCAAGAGAACCATTTGCCATCACAACATCAAGATTGTAGGCCGTGTAAGAAATACGATGGTCCGTGATGCGGTTTTGAGGAAAATTGTAAGTGCGGATTTTTTCCTCACGTCCGCCGGAACCGATGAGAGCGCGTCTTTTTTCGGAGTAGTTGCGTTGGGCTTCCTTCTGTTTCATCTCAAAAAGCCGAGCGCGCAGGATACGCATGCCAGTCTCCCGATTCTTAAGCTGGGAACGTTCCTTCTCACAGCGCACCATGATACCCGTGGGCAAATGAAAGATTTGCACAGCGGATTCAGTGCGGTTAACATGCTGACCGCCTGCTCCACCGGAGCGACAGGTCTCAATCCGGAGATCCTCCGGGCGAATCTGCACATCTACCTCCTCGGCCTCGGGCAACACGGCCACAGTTGCAGTGGAAGTGTGGATTCGTCCTTGAGCCTCTGTGACAGGCACACGCTGCACACGATGCACCCCACTCTCGTACTTCAAAAAGCGAAACACCTCTTCTCCCGTCACGCGAACGGTCACTTCCTTAAAGCCGCCAATGTCATTTGGCGAAGCATCCAGCAGCTCAAAATGCCAACCACGACTTTCAGCAAAACGCTGATACATCATCAACAGATCGGCCACAAAAAGAGCGGCCTCATCCCCCCCGGTTCCGGCGCGCAGCTCCAGCAGGGCGTCACGATCTTCCAGCTCATCGCGCGGTAGCAAGGCATATTGCACCTCCTCTTCCAACGTAGCGACACGCTCTTGCAGGGAGGGCAATTCAGCCTGCGCCAACTCCGCCAATTCGGCGTCTTCCCCGGAAGAAAGCACTATATTTTCCTCAATCTGACAATTCAGGCGCTGCAGCTCGCTCCAATTTTCCAATAGCTGTCCAGTGCGCCTGTGCTCACGCATCAACTCACCGGCACGAGCCTGCTGATCAAACAAGCCGGGGGCGCCGATCAACTGCTCAAGCTCAGCCAAACGTTCCCTCTTTTTTTCGATGAGCGATTCGTATTTGATCACGCGGGCATTCTAGCACAATCGACCTCGCTGTGCAAGCATTGAGCATGTGAGTTCAGGGCAACGCATTGGAAAATGCAGTTACCACTTACAATTTTCGCTTTACGAATAACGATTTGTTGATAATGTGAACATTGCGAAAATTTAAGCATATTTTCTCTCATGCTTTGCTTTTCTCAAATGCGGTTGACCTGAGAGAAAGTCTATCCTCATTGACAAAAAAGGCCGATGCGAGTAGAATGGCGCGGTTCGCGATGGCCAAGGATGCAAAGTTGGAGGAATTGGAGAAACGCAGCATGGGATCGCTGCTGTTCAGTTACTCCTTGCCCGCAATTGTAGGAATGGTAGCAACCTCGATGTACAACATTGTGGATGCCATTTACGTGGGGCAATGGTGCGGGGCTCTGGCGATTGCGGGCATGGCATTGGTGTTCCCCGTGATGAACCTGACGGTGGCGGTGGGCACGCTGGTGGGATTGGGCAGTGCAGCCACAGCCTCCATCACGCTCGGTCAGGGCAAATTTGATCGGGCGCACCGGGTGTTGGGACATTGTGTCATGCTCAGCGGGCTGTTAGGAATAACGGTGGGTTGGCTCCCAATCCCATGGTTGCGTGAGATTTTAATCATGTTCGGCGCTGAGGGACGAGCGCTTGAACCAGCCTACGACTTCATGCTGGTGCTGATGTGGGGTTTTCCGGTGAGCAGCACGTTCATGAATCTCAACCACCTGATGCGCGCCAGCGGCTACCCGCGCAAAGCGATGGTGAGCCTCATCATTTCAATGGTGGTGAACGTGGCGGTAGCGCCCATCTTTATCTGCTGGTTGGAATGGGGAATGACGGGGGCGGCACTGGCCACAGTTGTCGCGCAAGCCGTGGGGATGATTTGGGTGCTACGTCATTTCGCCAGTGCGGGGCATGTGTTGCATTTCCGCCGCGGCATCTACACATTGCAAGCTGCATTGGTACGACGCATTTGCACGGTGGGGTTGCCGCCCTGCCTGCTCAATATTGTAGGTTGCGTGGTAGTCATGTTCTTCAACCGCCGCTTTTTGGAATTTGACGGTGAGATGGGGGTCGGAGCCTACGGGGTGGTAAACCGGGTGCTTTTTCTGTTCGTGATGGTGGTGTTGGGCATAACGCAAGGGTTGCAGCCCATCGCCGGGTATAATTTGGGCATAGGTAACTACTGCCGTGTGCGGCGCGTGCTTTTTCTAGCCATTTGCTGGGCCTCCGTCATCACCTTTATGGGTGCCGCGACCATGGAAATTTTTGCGGAGCAAGTGGTGCGCCTCTTCGTAAGCGCCAAAGATGTGGATTCTACGCGACTGATTGAACTAGCGACTCTCGGAACTCGTCTCATGGGCATCTGCTTCGTTTTTGTAGGATCGCAGGTGGTAATCGGCAACTTTTTCCAAGCTATTGGACGGCCGGTGATGAGCATCTTCCTGAATCTCACTCGTCAGCTGATTTTCCTAATACCTGCGCTTTGGCTGCTGCCTCAATGGTTGGGCGAACGCGGTGTGTGGCTCTCGCAGACAACCGCGGATCTCCTTTCAGCTCTCTTGGGTTTTGCGGTGCTGTTGACCTTCCTGCGCCGTGTATTTCCACATCGCAACGCCACGCTGGATGCCCCAGCTGAAGATCGCTGAGCCTGATTTTTTCCTCTCTCACATACTGTCCATCAATGAACAAGGATCTGATTATTGCCACCCACAATGCGCACAAAGCGCAAGAGATCTCCGCAATCCTGCCCACGTACCGTATCCGCTCACTTGCAGATTACCCCAATCTGCCAGAGGTTCAGGAAACTGGGCGCAGCTTTGCCGAAAACGCCGCACTCAAGGCTCGACAGGTATCAACTCAAGTGAACGGACTTGTGCTGGCAGATGACTCCGGGCTGTGTGTAGATGCTCTTTCGGGCGCACCCGGCATTCTCTCCGCCCGTTATGCGGGGGAGCATGGGGACGATGTAGCCAATAACCGAAAATTGCTCGCGGAGCTGGCGGTCCTACCGGCGTTAGCCCCTTTCCGCGCGCACTTCGTCTGCGCCATGTGCCTGGCACAAAACGGGCAGCAGCTTGCCAACTTCACGGGCACATTGCCGGGGGTCATCACTCTTTCTCCGCGTGGGACGAATGGCTTTGGCTATGATCCCCTCTTTGTGCCGGACGGTTTTTCCTGCACACTTGCTGAACTCCCCGCCGAGCAGAAAAATACCATTTCTCATCGTGCTGCAGCCCTCAGACAACTCAGCGAATGGATATCCGCAAGGGATTGCTCAACATGCTCAAGTCAAGGGGTGACCCTGTAGTTCACGCACGCATCGGCGTCCACTCCGCAGCGACAAGTTGAATACGGTAAGGCGGTATACGAGCGGGACGCAGACGGAGGCGATGTTGGAGAATGTGAAAAACTTGCTAATGCTGGGGAAATAGTGTAGAATACCAATACAAAGTATGAAAGAGACCCTCATCGACATCAAGGAACGGCGCAGCTGCCGAAAATACACCGCAGAGCCGGTTTCTTCCTCAGATCTGGAAAAGGTGCTGGAGGCGGGGACGTACGCGCCCACCGGGCACGGTTCGCAATCACCTCGCATGGTGGTTGTTACAGATGCAATGCAACTGAAAAAGCTCGCGGAACTCAATGGGCGTGTGTGGGGGAAACCAGTGGATCCCTTCTATGGGGCGCCAGTGGCGGTCTTTGTGATGGCCGACAAGAAAGCGCCGACCCCGCAACAGGATGCAAGCCTGGTGATGGGGAATCTGATGCTCGCCGCACACGCCGTCGGGTTGGGCTCGTGCTGGATCAACCGTGGCAAAGAGATGTTTGAGCTGCCGGAAGGTCGTGCCATTCTGGAACGCTGGGGAATTGATCCCATCCGCTATGAGGGGCTGGGCATCTGCATCCTTGGCCACGCAGCTGAGGGTGGTGTGGCACCAGCTAAACCCCGCAAGGACGACTACATTCTCTTCGCCTGAAAAAACACGTCGCCGATATGCCCGACCCCACGCCATCCCTCTATTCCCGACTCTCTGAAGCTCCCTCCGGAGAACAGGAGATAAACCTGCGTCCGCCGGATTTCAGCGAATTCTGTGGGCAGGAAAAAGTGAAGGAACGGCTCATGCTCATGGTATCGGCTGCCAAACAGCGTGGCGATGTGCTCGATCATGTGCTGCTCAGCGGTCCGCCGGGACTAGGGAAAACGACGCTTGCCTACATTATAGCGCACGCCGTGGGACGCAGTCTATACATCGCCTCGGGTCCGCAAATTGAGAAAGCGCGCGACTTGGCCGGATTGCTCACGCGTCTGGAGGAAGGGGACGTACTCTTTATTGACGAAATTCACCGGTTGAACCCTGCTGTAGAGGAATATCTGTACCCCGCCATGGAAGATTTCCGACTGGATATCATGATTGACCAGGGACCTGCGGCCCGCTCCGTCAATATGCGTCTCAAACCTTTCACCCTCATCGGAGCAACCACTCGCAGCGGCATGCTCACCGGGCCCCTGCGCTCGCGCTTTGGCATTGCGAACCGTTTAGATTATTACACCGTGGAAGAAATTTGCCACATTCTCACCCGATCTGCCGGGCTGCTGAATATCTGCATCACCCCGGAAGGGGCGGAGGCTATCGCGCGCCGTTCTCGAGGAACGCCCCGCGTAGCCAATGCTTTGCTGCGCTGGGTACGTGATTACGCGCAAGTACGCTCCGATGGACATGTTACCGCCAACGTGGCGGAGAGCGCACTGGAAATGATTGACATCGATGCCGATGGGTTAGACGAGATGGATAAGCGCATTTTGGAAACGTTGATATACAAGTTTGATGGAGGACCGGTCGGCCTGTCCTCGCTGGCGGTGGCGCTGGGAGAAGATGCCTCCACACTGGAAGACGTTCACGAACCATTCCTCATTATGCAGGGCTACATCAAGCGAACGCCGCGTGGTCGCGAAGCCATGCCGACGGCCTACACGAAACTGGGTGTGACAATGGTACGCGGCAACCAGGCTCAACTGCCGCTTTAATCTTCCTCCTGGTATGAAAAAAACACTGCGTTTTCTCATTGTTTTGTTCACATGCACATTGACCGTGCAATGCGCGCAGCAACAAATGCGGCGACAAGTGCGTGAATCGCGCACAGTCGTGCTGGATATCGGCCACTATTACGCCCCCGGACGAGGCGGACAAGGAGCGCGCACCCCGGACGCCAGCCAGGGCGGCGCACTGGAAGAATGCGAGTTCTGGTACAAGTATGCCGGAGAAGTAAAGAAAGCGATCGAACAGGCGGGCTACAAATGCGTAGTCATCAACAGAGGCGATACGCCCGCAGACCCAACACTAGCCGCTTGTGCAAAAGAAACGGGAGTACTCCACGTAAAAACTCCGCAACCGACAGCTATCTACCTCTCGCGTCACCACCCCAAGCGCATGGCCGTTGGCATACTGAGCGCCGACTATGCCTTGGATTGGAAACCAGCAGCTGTCATTTTCCTGCATCTCAACAGCGACTCTGACACCTGGCGCACCTCCTACAAAGGAGCTTTTTACTGCAACCAAGTGGGTGTACCTATGGCGACAACCATGGCAGAGCATATGAACCGCACGCTCTTCAACCAATCCATGCCCAATGGCGGATTCCCCTGCGGTGTTATCATTCGCACCGATGGACGCCGAGGAGGAGGCGACTGGCTCAACACCTGCAATGATTCCTGGGTACCGGCTATTATCACAGAAATCGCTTTCCTTTCCAACCCGCAGCACGCCCGCTACCTCAACACTCCGGCAAACGCACGCCGATTTGCCCGAGCCATCGGCGAAGGAGCCGTGCGCTATCTGCGCAACAGGTAGCTTTTTTCTTGTCATTCAGGCCCTTTTGCCTATAATGGAAGCGCGAACGATATGAAAGGCATTGTACTAGCAGGAGGCTCCGGCACACGTCTCTACCCAATCACCAAAGGGGTCAGTAAGCAACTCTTGCCGGTTTTTGACAAGCCAATGGTGTACTACCCTATCTCAACGCTCATGCTGGCGGGCATTCGCGAGATTCTCGTCATCTCCACTCCGGAGGATCTTCCAAGTTTTCAGCGCTTGCTTGGTGATGGCAAAGAGTGGGGCGTTTCCTTCTCTTACGCCGTGCAACCCCGCCCAGAGGGGCTCGCGCAAGCCTTCATCATCGGACGCGACTTCATCGGCGACGACTCCGTGTGTATGGTACTTGGCGATAATCTTTTTCATGGCGTGGGTTTCTCCGAATTGCTGCGTCGTGCCGTCAGACAAACGGAGACGGGTGACGCGAGTATATTCGGGTACCGAGTGGCAGATCCGGAGCGATACGGCGTGGCGGAGTTAGACGCCGCAGGCAACTGCCTTTCCCTGGAAGAAAAGCCGAAGCGCCCTAAATCCAATTATGCCGTGGTCGGGCTGTATTTTTACCCGAATGATGTGGTGCGAATTGCCTCCGACATCAAGCCCTCTGCTCGAGGTGAGTTAGAAATCACTTCTGTCAACCAGGTCTATCTGCAATCCGGAAAATTAAAAATACAAGCCATGGGGCGAGGGTACGCCTGGCTCGACACCGGGACATACGACTCGCTTTCTGAGGCCTCTACCTTTGTAGAAGTCATAGAAAAACGAACCGGCAACAAAATCGCTTGCTTGGAGGAAATTGCCTGGGAGAACGGGTGGATCGACACTGATCGTCTCCGTAAACTTGCGGAGCCCATGCTGAATAATGACTACGGTCGCTACTTATTGTCCCTCACTGAGCAAAATATCAAGGCATGAAAACGATTCCCACAGCTATTCCGGATGTGTTCCTGATCGAACCACATGTCTATGGGGACAAACGTGGCTATTTTTATGAGAGTTTTTCTGCACGGGAGTTTGAGCAATCCGTGCTGCACACAACCTTTGTTCAGGATAATGAAAGCATGTCCACTTACGGCGTCGTGCGCGGGTTGCACTACCAGAAAATGCCGTACTCACAGGGCAAGCTGGTAAGTGTGGTGAGCGGACTTGTTCTGGATGTGGCGGTGGATATCCGCCATGGTTCGCCCACCTACGGGAAGCATGTAGCCGTGGAGCTCAGTGGCGAAAATCACCGCCGCCTCTTTATTCCGCGAGGCTTTGCCCATGGTTTTGCCGTACTCAGCGAACGGGCCGTCTTTCAGTACAAGTGCGATAATTATTATGCTCCTGAAAGTGAGGGAGGCATTGCTTGGGATGACCCTGCCCTGGGCATCGACTGGCGTTTACCCGCGGCAGATATCATTCTGTCCGAAAAAGACCGCTGCCGCAACACACTGGCCGAATCCTCACCGGATTTTGATATCAACATCCCCGTCTACTGATGAAAACGCTCGTGACAGGCGTTCGTGGTCAGCTCGGTCACGAATTGGCGGCCCTTAGCAATGAAATCGATTCTTTGGAGGAACACGTCTTCACCTCCTCTGATCAACTGGATATTACTGATCGGGCGACTGTGATTGAAACCGTGAATCGCGTGAGACCTCAGGTCATCATCAACTGCGCCTCCTACACTCAAGTGGACCGGGCGGAGGATGAACCAGAGCGAGCCGATGCCGTGAATCACCTCGGAGCGGCTTATTTAGCGGAAGCGGCAAAAAAACTGGGAGTCCTGTTGCTCCACGTGTCTACGGATTATGTATTCGGCAAAGTAAGCGCCCGTGCACCCATCACCGAACAAACGACGACGGCCCCCATGGGGGTGTACGGTTTCACCAAGCTTGCAGGCGAGCAAGCCATACGCAACAGCGGCTGCCGACACATCATTCTGCGCACCTCATGGCTCTATTCTTCTCATGGACACAACTTTGTGAAGACCATGCTGCGGCTCATGCGCGAGCGCGCTGAAATCCGCGTGGTGAATGATCAAATCGGCTCGCCAACGTATGCGGGTGACCTTGCAAGGGCTATCGTACACATCCTGCAAGGGGAGCTAACGGATGACAAACTTGGCACATATCACTACTGCAACACCGGCGAATGCTCATGGTTCGATTTTGCCCGAGCCATCTGTGAGTACGCCGGACTGAGCCATCAATGCCGAGTGCTGCCGTGCACCACCGCTGAATATCCAACCAAAGCATTGCGTCCACCCTATTCAGCGCTGGATACGACCGGTCTGTGCCGCACTTTTGGTCTGTGCATCCCGCGCTGGCAGGACTCGCTACGGAGCATGCTGAGCGCACACCCCGAATTGTGACGTGCGGTCTCTTCACTTGCCGAGCTGACGGCGTATGGCGGTTGTGGAACGAGCAGGCAAATTGCCGTGCGGCACGCGGGAACTGACGACATAACGAATGCCACGCGTCTCAATGAAAGCTCGTTTTTCGTCATCAGAGCCATCATTGTTCACAAAAAAGATATCCGGCTTGACCACATCGAGCAGAGGAGCGAAGTCCAACTTCCCGGATCCGGGGCCAATGTACACTTTTTTCACACAGCGCAACGCCTCAAGCATGTATTTACGCTCATGCTCATTGTAGAGGGTTGCGCGGTGTTTGAGCTGCATCACCGTGCTGTCTGAACCAAGTGACACATAGACCTCTCCATAACTGGCCGCTTCCTCCAGGAAAGCGATATGACCGCTGTGCAGCACATCAAAGCAACCGGAGACCATCACGCGGGGAGAAGCTTTTTCGACATTCATAACCATCCTTATTTTTGAGATTGGCTGCCGTGCAAACGCTCCAAATAGGCAGGTTCCCACGGCACAGCCTCATCGCGCCCGAATGTGCGACAGTACGGCTCCACCGGGTACAGATTTTCGCATGCAGCCAGCGCCTCCTCTCGTTCTCCCGGCGTCGCATACATATAGAGCGCATAGCCTCCATGACCCCCGCCGCAGTATTTGTGCGCCAGTGAGCGTCCTATTTCCTCCAACGGCTGCATCCCCTCATCGAGCTGGACGCGGTAACTCATCTGCACCGCAACGGAGAGAGCTGTCACATCATGCTGCTGCACGCCGAGCCGCGCCACTCGACCGGCACGAGCAATAGCATCCAGATCGCGTGGGAGAGAGGCAATGCCGGGAGTATCGTGGCGGATGCAGGTGTCGAACACGGCCATACGTCCGGCGAGGAAACTGCCGGTGTTCTTGAAGTCCAACACGGGGCGCGCCCCGGATTTCCACACGCACGCGCCGGTTTCTGCAATGACGGCAGGATCCTGCCAGCCCACACCCAGACCGAGTTCCGAGTGAACAGGATCCCATCCATTAAGAACACTCCAAGCGCCGCTTCCACCTAACCCCGCACCCTGGCGGTATTCCCACTCGCGCAAGGATACGGTAGGAGAGATAGCGCAGTTCACGATGTACTCCCCTGCCCGCGCATTTGCCGGCACATCCAGCCAGCCCCCGGCAAAATCGACCCGCAACGGTACGTGGGCAGGCGCCTTGGCACGGTTGAGCACATCAGTGCTGCTGGTGACCTGCGTACCACTGGGCGCCGTCTTCTCCAGCACCACAAACTCCGCCCCGACCTCGGCACACAGAGAACGCTTGGCGTCCATGTAGCGATCATCCGTTGTCACCGCTAACACGGCCGGGCGCATTTTCTCGAACACGCTCCGAAACGACACATCGACATCGCTATCCGTGGAAAATACAACCTCGTCCACCATATCCAACGCGGACAGAAGCGCCATCTTGTCTGCATCGCGCAATACCGATTTGCGGCCGTAGAGATTCCAGAGCAATTCTTCAGAAGGAAAACTCACAATGAGATAATCGCCCAGCGCTCGAGCCTCGCGCATGAACTGAAGATGTCCCGCGTGAACAACGCTGAAAGCGCCGGAGATAAAGACTTTTCTTGTTGGCATTGAAGTTTCCTCTCTAATCATCATTGATAAGGTTTATAAGCTCGCGCAGGCGGGCGTAGCTTCCCCGTCTCAGAGTAAAGCGCAAGCGCGGCAATTGTGCAAGTCGCGGCTCCGGGTCGCTTCCATCACTGTCCAACTGTACCAAATCGGTTCGTGGAATCAGGTCAGCAAATGTTTCTCGAATCCATGCGAGAGTTTTCTCGCTCACCGGACGCATCGTGCGTATGCTCACCAATTCGCCGCTGAAATAATATGAGTGGAAACAACTGTAAAAACGCTCAATGGCCAAAAGAGCGTCTTCCGGGCTTTTGCTCACGTAGAGCAGGCTCATGTCCTCCGGAGAAATCAGTCCGGCTGCCAGGAGCTCCTTGCGGATGAAATGCTCCCATCGTCCCCAAAACGTCTCGCCTGGCGGATCCAGAAGCACAATGGGGAACAGCGTGGATTTACCGGTTTGCATGAGAGTGATACACTCGTAGATTTCATCCATAGTGCCAAAGCCTCCCGGGAAAGCCACGAGTGCGTCCGTCTGCTTGAGGAAATTGAGCTTACGGGTGTAAAAGTAGTAGAAGTTCATCATTTTTTCACTACCATCCACCACATGGTTAGCATGCTGTTCATAGGGGAGCGTGATGTTCAAACCGAAGGAAAAATGTTCGGTTGCTCCCTCATTGCAGGCTTGCATGATGCCCGGTCCGCCGCCGGTGATAATCATATAGCCCTGCCTCGCCGCCAGTTGAGCAAATTGGCGAGCCTGCTGATAAGCCGGATCATCTTCTTTGATGCGGGCTGAACCAAAACAGGTAATTTTGCGCACATTTCGGTAGGGTAAAAACATCTTGTCCGCTGCCAACATCTCATCGAGCGTTCGGCTCATCATCTCCAGGTCATGCTCCTCAATATCCCCCGCTGCAGCGTCCAGCGCGGCTCCCAGCAGGCGCTTCACCACCGCCACATCGTGTCTCCCGCATATCTTTTGCGCCACCTCATTGAGCCGAGTGTCTACATCCACATTGCCACTGGACACGCCTCCCCTCTTTGGCAAATGCCTTATCGCCCGGCTGTCCAAATCGCGTACGGGTAAAAAATCGGGTTGAGTCATACTTGAACTATACAGGATTTTACCGCACTTGTCACACAAAAATTCCACATGGCAATACACGCGTACATTCGTCAATAGCAAACGGCATGTTCCCATGCATTTGCCCTGTGACAATGGATCGGGGGCTTGCCAAGCGTCCGGAATTGTGCTATAAGAACGCAGCCGCTCGGGTTCGGGTGGTCGCTGCGAGTCAAAACCCGCAGAGGAAAGTCCGGACATCACAAGGCAACGCGCCTCGCGAAAGCGAGGGCACCGTAGAAAAAACTGCGGTGACGGACAGCGCCACAGAAAATATACCGCCTGCAAAGGTAAGGGTGAAATGGTGGGGTAAGAGCCCACCGCGCCACTGGTAACAGCGACGGCAAGGCAAGCCCCGCGCGATGCAAGACAAACAGGGGGAGGGTCGCCTGCCCGCCAAAGAGCCCCCGGGTATTTAGTCGCACTCTGCCACGGCAGAGCACGCCCAGCTATGGACGCGAGAAAAATGGCCACACAGCCCTCATGGGTGGACAGAATCCGGCTTACAGAACCCGAGCGGCCATTCGCGAGTTCTTTTCACCACATACGGCGCAGTTCGGTCGAGCCGTCTGCCAGAAGAGAGAGCACGTGCTTCCCGTCCGACGATTTGGTGTAGTGCTTCTCGTAACGCTCACAGGGATTGCCATTTTCATCCCAAAAATATTCACGCAGCAAAGCGCCATCCTGTCCGTATTCGCACACGCGCTCAGCGTAGCCAAGAGCATCATTCATGCATGGGATTCCCTCAGCATCATTGTAGCACTCCCACTCTACAAGCCCCTGCGGTGTCGTACGTACAAGTCGCTCCGCACATATGCGGCTCCTGCGGCGCATGGTACCCGAATCATCGCAATAGCGCTCGCGCAACAATGTGCCTTCTCGTGTGCTCTCACGCAGCACGCTGCATGCACCGGTACCAGGCTGATGAGCATGCTCCCCGGCGGCATTATACCAAGACGTCACCGAATTGCGGCCATCCGCCGTGCGACATTCCTCTTCCCTCGTAATGCCCTGAGCATTATCGGCGGGAGCTCCAGCAATAAAATTAGTCCGCGTGGAAATATTGTGCTCATCATCGTAGGTAAAGATAATCTGCTGTTCCCCTCGGGAGTTGGTGATGGGCACACCTGCGCCATCTCGATAATCAATACGGATAGGACGTCCCTGTTCATCATATTGAATACACTCCATGGCGTAGCCGGGCATGCGCGGGACAACGCGTTGCCCGCTCCGGTCCTGAAACTCAGTACACGTAAGTCTTCCTTTCTCATCATAACTGAACACACGTGCATGCACCCCGGAAGCGTCCATTGTCGGCTCACCGGTGGCACTGTAGTTGCTTTTACGCACCAATCTCCCATCCTTGTCATATTCCATGCGCTGCTCAGCCACCCTGCTGCCCGGCATCGCGGTTGGATGTCCCTCAGCGCTGATATGCACTAAGCGTTCCAGGCGTCCATCCTTGCCGTATTCAAAACGCAAATGCGGGACAGCGGGGAGGGTGGTCGCAGGCAACTCATCCAGACCTGTTGGTTCCGTAGCATCAGAGCTGTTAAACAAGCCACTATAGCAACGTACAGCCTGGTATTGCGCATCCTTCGTAACAGTGTGGTAGATGCCCATTCCCAGCACCCCTACAAGCAGGCCCATGGCGGCCAGCGTACCCATGTAGCCCCACGTGTAACGGAAGATGGAATGCAGGTGTTTTTTTATTTCGGGTATCATCTCGGGTACAAGGCGCTCCCTTGCTGACTATTCCCTGTATCGCCTCGTTGAATATACGGTAGGAGCAGCCACGCGCCACACCAAAACGTGCAGCCTAACTCTTTGATGCATTGAACCCTTTAACGACAACCCTATGGGTTGACTCGGTCCAACTTCCAAAAGCCAGACAATCCATCGATCCTTCCTTCTTCGCCCTTCGCCGATTCAATCTCTCGCGATGAACGAGGAATGCCTTGTCTGAACACCACCTATCGCCTTTACTTCTGCTCCGGCTTAACGGCTGCTTCTTCGGCATCCGAACCATCCGTCTGCTTTGGCGAATTTTCGCCATTCGCATCTAGCATATCGCGGAAAAAGTTCACCACATTGTCGATGGTTTCTTTGTCCAAATGCCCGCTCATCTTATCAAGCTTCTTTTTGATGTGCACAACTCGCCTTTTCCTATTTGTCGAACTGTTTATGTTCGCTCCGTATTTCGCAACGTATGCGTCCCGAGCCCTACGAAGCATCTCATCCATGAGCTGCTGATTCTCCGGAGATCCCTCGAATTTGAGCACCTTGGTTTCAGAGTTGTACTGTATCCCCGCCTCACATGGTTCCCCACGCTTCTTTACTGCCCATAACCGGAACTTCTTCATCTTCTTATCCAGCTTTGCTTCCTTGATGATATCAAGTAACGCGGGCGGCACCCCCTTCCATGTCCGAATGATCGTCCTTGGATCCTTCTTGCTATATATTTTGATATGTCCCTTATCGATAACGTACGAGCAATCTGCGGCTTCGCACACCTCTTCCAGCAGTTGAAGGAGATCGAAATCCTTCGCAGAGAAAGAAACCCTTTGCTTTGTCCCGGCAGCTCCACCCTTTCCATCGTTGAAACGAGAAGAAAGATCCTGGATATTGATGTCATCCATGCCTTGCTCCTCCAGCACTTTGCGTATGAAATCCACGACTTGGGAGATAGGGACTTCATCGAAATGCACCTTTTCAACGTGTACCCCTTTGATACGATTGAAAATTTCATCCTCCTGAAATTCCTCTCCTTCATCCGTTGTTGCAGAGGACTCCTGATGGACGGGTTCTTCCGACCATGCAAGATTCGAAAAATACACCCATGGAATTCCCAGCAGCACCGCAGCGTACACCAGCCACCGTCTCTTCACGTCTCTCTTTATCATGCCCTCATTTTAACATATCTGATTTCCCCTTTTCAAGCGTCTATCTCAAAACAACACGGCAAACGCATTTGAAAACCCGAGGGGGGGGCAGATTCTCCTTCCTCAAAATGAATCCAATTCCCCAATGCGTTTACCCTGGGGCTTAACCCATTGTCTTAAATTCAGGCGCCACTTTATTCGCACATGCTGTCACCAGCATTAAAGCCTCATTCCGGCAAATAACCCTCTCGTTTTTTTGTATCCCCAGTTAGGCATCGGGAGATCATATCGTGAGGACAACCTGACTTATGGCTTAAGCACCGAATGATACCCGGCTGCATGTTCAAAGGCTCCTGACATTTCCTCTTGCTGCGCTGCCGGGATTCCCATATTGGTAGCAGTGCTTCGCCAGCCTGATACAGCACGGGCTATAGGAATAAGCAACTCCTTGGCCTCTCTGGGGCGTAAGTAAAAAACATCCGCGTGTTCACAGAGTAGTCTGAGGGAAGCTGTATTGTCCC
>CANRNS010000026.1 GCA_947632055.1 uncultured Akkermansia sp. | reverse complement strand
AAAGGTTAGGAAACCGCCGTATGCCATAAAAAGGCACGTACGGTGGTGTGAGAGGGGGCGAAAGCCCCCTACTCGATATGAATGCCGTCATAGTTTATAAAGGGAGTAACGGTGCAGTAGCAAGGTATATTTTCCGAGTGAGTGCTGATAAAATAGCTTTCATGCAAAAGCATATTCAATCAAATGACGGTACACCCGCACAGAGTCTTACTGTGAAATTATTGAAGCAGGCAGACGCCGCGCGGGTGCTGGGAGTGAGCGAGAACACGCTGAGGAAGTGGGCTTGCCCGCGCATTATCATTGGGAAGAACCGCGACGGGAGAACACGCCGCGTGCGCTACGATATCGCAAAGGTGCAAGAGTGGCTAGAGCAGAATCAAAGCATTTAACCATACAACACGAGAACGACAATGAACACGAACATTGAAGCAATGGATGAAGAGCAGGCACTGGCGCGGTTGCTTGGCATTGGCTCCGGGTCTCCCGAGCGTTGCTTGTCTTTCTTGAGTTCTCTGTTGGCGCGGTTGCTTGGCATTGGCTCCGGGTCTCCCGTGGCAACGCCTGAGATGCTGATGCGTATGGCGCAGTGGCTTCATGCAACGTTGAAGCGTGAGATTGATGCCCGCC
This sequence comes from uncultured Akkermansia sp., assembly GCA_947632055.1. Lineage (GTDB taxonomy): Bacteria > Verrucomicrobiota > Verrucomicrobiia > Verrucomicrobiales > Akkermansiaceae > Akkermansia. The sequence goes on along the minus strand of CANRNS010000026.1, from coordinate 22,422 downwards.
CCGCAAGAGGAAAGCAGGAGTGGGGCAGAGTCTCCGATATCATGGAAATCTACGGTGCGAGCCGGGCGCAGGTGAACTGCTGGATGGTGCGCTTGCGCGCGGAGGGGAAAGTGCGAGTGCAGAACCCTATCAGCGGCGCGCAGGGGGTGGGAGATACCTTTTATAACCTTGCTGATATCGCCCGGGCTTACGAAGAGAACGCTAAACGAATCTCACGGAAATGAGCGCAACGGATGCAGAGCCCGTGATTATCACGGACACGAGGGAACAGACGCCGCTTTGCTTTACGCACTTGCGAAGTGAGCGGGGGACGCTGGACACGGGGGATTACAGCGTGCGAGGGCTGGAAGAGGTGTTTGCCGTGGAGCGAAAGAGCATGGCTGACCTTGTGGGCTCGTTGACGCGGGAGAGGGCGCGATTCATGCGGGAGATGCACAGATTGCGCGGCTTTCAGTTTGCAAGGCTTCTCATCGTGGGAACGGAGATGGAGCTGATGCAGTTGGTGAGCATGGGGAGGGCGAACCTTGCGCAGGTGGAGCATTCTCTGCTTGCGATATCCATCCGGTACGGAGTCCCGGCGGTGAGGGTGGACAGCCCCGAGCGCGGCGCGCTGATGGTGGAGACTTGGGCTTGGGCGGCGTGGCGTGATGCTTGCGCGAAGGTGGGGAGGAAGGTAGGATTCCCGGAGTGGACGGTATTTATTTTAACGAAGAAAGGAGCAACATTATGAGAGAAGGACAACAATTTTTGCCAATTATGCTAGAAAAAAAAGAAGAAATTTCGATGAGCAACGGAGAAGCAATGAAGGTTGCGGTGCTACTTGCGATGTATTGCTTTGAAAAAAATGAGGGAAACCGCATAAAAAACGGATTAAAAAATTCAAAAAATGCTTCTTGGCGGGGGCTACTTGGATTGCCGCATAAGAAGTATGAGAAGCTGATTGAAAAGGGCGCGATGGGGCTATGGCACTGCGAAGGTGACGATATCATAGTTGACTTATATTCAGTAGAGATGGAAGCGCGCAGGCACGCCAAAAAAGAGCAGGCTTCAAACGCAGGGAGAGCGTCCGCAGAGGCACGGAAAGAGGGAGCAAGTCAAAGAGGCGCGAACTCAACGGACGTTCAACGGACGTTCAACAATATAGAGAAGAATAAGAATAAGAATAAGAATAAAGAAAAAATGGTGGGAGAGGGAGAGGGAGAGAGAGAATCAGAAGCAGAGCAAGAAGAAGAGGCAGAGAGAGAGGCAGATGAGGCGCGACTGCGCGAGAGTGGCATTGAAGAAGCGTATGACAGCGCGGATGAGGAGAGCGCTCGCACGGCAAGATGGAATGCAAACATGCAAGCATTGGAGAGAGCAAACATTGGCAAACGATAACATACCGGCTTATGAAGCAAGAAAAGATAACGGAGAGGCAACGGGAGTTTGCAAGGTTCATAGCGAAGGGGGAGAAACAGGGTGAGGCGTATCGCAGGGCGTTTGATTGCACGGGGCAGAGTGAGGCGGCAGTGAGGAGCAACGCGAGCAGACTTGCGAAAAATGATAACATTTTGCGACTCATTGAGGAGTTGAGGAAGAGGGCAGACGGGGAAGCCGTGATGAGACGCCACGAGAGAATGGTGTGGCTGAGCCGGAAGGTGCTTGAGGCGACGGGTGGAGAGCCTGCGGAGGTGGCAAACGGGATAAGGGCGATACAGGAGCTGAATCGGATGGATGGTGCGTATGCGGCGGAGAAGGTGGAGGCGAAAGTAGAAACATGCAGCTTTGAAAATATTTTGGCGTTGATTGAGGAGAGGAAGAGAGAAGAAGACGGTGATAATTCGGAGGGAGATTGCAGACGGGAAATGCCCCGATGAAGCAGGCTAGCAGACCGCAGAGCGCGCTTGCATGGCCGTGGCGGTATTCTTTACCATCCGGACACCATCCCTGCTTTCTCGGGCGCGCTGGACGCTTTCGCAAAATCTTCCCCCCACTGGGCGCCGGGAGATACCATCCTGAGCGGCGGATTCCATCCTTGGCAGGAGAGTATGACACAGATTCTTAAAAAACGCAGTCAGGGGCACATAAAGGGCACACATGATTTTATAATGTACTTATACTGAGCAATTATAGAACCAGGCGAGACTACTACATTTGGGGGGGTATAGAATTTTGTAACACTCATAAGTGCCTGACGGGACACTTTTTTTATTTTGACAAGGGGCGAAGTGGCACTATATAGCGGGGGCACATAAATAATGGCGTCAGTCCAGACCATGTTGCAGTCTTCTGTTTATTTTGCTTTCCGGGGGAGTTTTTTCGGCGTCCTGAATTATGAGGTAACGCGTCATGAAGAAATATAATAGATTTTACTTGCTAAGCAGGGCGGTGTGGGTATAATGGGTATAACGTAACCATTCCACATTTAACTCTCATAAGACTATGGCTAATTTGAACAAAGTAATGCTGATCGGCAACCTCACGGCAGATCCGGAGGTGCGCACAACCCCTCGCGGAACGTCTCTTACTGAGCTGCGGCTTGCTGTCAATCGTGTGACCGGCGGCGCCAATGACACTGAGCGGCGCGAGGAAACAACTTTCCTGGATGTGACATGCTGGGGGAGGATCGGAGAGATTGCGGCGCAATACCTTTCTAAGGGGCGTCCTGTATTCATTGAAGGACGTTTGCAGATGGACTCGTGGGAAGACAAGCAGAGCGGGCAGAAGAGGAGTCGCATTCGTATTATCGCGGAGAATATGCAACTGCTTACCGGAGGTCGTGAAGCTTCCTCGACGCCGACTCCCCGTAGCAATGGCGGCGGGTATCACCCAAGTGCATTGGAAGACGAAGAGGCTGCGCCTGTTCAGAGTCCAGCCCCTATGCCCCTCGAAGAGGATGACGATATACCCTTTTGAGGCAAAGGAATAGAGTACGACACGATTTTTCTCTGTGCAGAGTAGAAATCTGTGCTTTGATTACGTCTTCTCGTGTATAGAGGAAAGACGCGGTGCGTGCTGTGCGGCTCTCATCAAAAAAGATTATGGTTAAGAAAATATTCAAAGCTGTCATTGCACTGACCATTGCGGTGTTCGTGGTTTGGGTGTTGGTACAAAGTACAGGCGATCACCACGAGGACAAGAGGCACTTTTCAACAACGGTTATCACGCGTGGTGACTTCGTGAACAAGGTGCAGGCCACTGGCACACTGGAGCCGCAGGAGCTTGTAGATGTCGGGGCGCAGGTGACGGGGGAGATCAAGGAATTCGGAGTCGATGTGGAAGGAAAACGCGTGGACTATGGGAGTGAGGTGAAAGCAGGGCAGTTGTTGGCGCGCATTGATGACACGCTGGTGGAATTGGATATTAAACGCGCGGAGGCGCAAGTGGCGCAGGCGCAGGCGCAGATACTCTCTGCTGCTGCGGCTGTGGCGCAGGCAGAAGCAGCTGTGGCGCAGGCAGAAGCCAACAAAAATAAGGCGGATCGGGATATGCAGCGTGCAGAGAAGTTGGGCGTCGGAGATGCGCTCTCGCAGATGGAGTATGACCAGTTTGTCAACGCGGCTGAGAGTACAGCGGCGGCGCTGCAGAGTGCCCAGGCCCAGCAGCAGACGAGCCGTGCACAGCAGGCAAATGCCGAGGCTTCTTTACAGAGCGCCCAGGCCCAGCTCACGCGAGAGCTGCGTAACCGTGATTACACTCGTATTACCACCCCGGTGGATGGTACGATAGTGGTGCGCCAGGTGAATGTGGGGCAGACGGTAGTTAGCAGTATGAACGCTACTACGCTTTTCCTCGTGGCGCGCGATTTATCGCACATGCAGATTTGGGCGAGTGTCAACGAAGCTGACATAGCAAAGGTGCATCCCGGGCAAGATGTGCGTTATACGGTGGATGCTTTGCCCAACGAAACTTTCACAGGCAAAGTGAATAAAATTCGGCCGAACGCAACGATGTCATCTAATGTGGTGACCTACATTGTGGAGGTGGATGTGGAGAACCCGGATCGCAAGCTTTTACCCTACATGAGCGCTAACGTAAACTTTATTGTGGAAGAGTTTAAGGATTGTCTGCTGGTTGCGGATTCCGCGTTTGATTTCCGTCCATCGCGAGAAATGATTGCTCCCGACGCGCAGCCGGTGCAGACAGCGCCAGTTGCTGAGGATACAGTTTTCTTATGGAAAAAACAAGGTGAGCACCTTGTTCCAGTACGCGTGCAAAGGGGCCGCGATGATGGAACTCGCAGCGTTGTGACCCCGGTGGATGGCGATAAATTGGCAGAGGGCGATGAGGTGGTGACAGGTCTGCTGTCGGGAATTGGAGGCCATAGTGTTGCTTCGCAAGAGGGGGAGAAGAATCTTTTCGGGATGAATCGTCCGAAGCGCCGCGAGCGTTCCGCCGGCGGCGCGGAACCGAAACCAGGGCAAAACGTAAAGAATGGTCGCCCTGGTCCCCCTCCCATGTAACATGACTCACGTACAATCGCCGTGATCGAGCTGCGCAACATCACCAAGGTTTACCACCTCGGAGAGATCGATCTGCCTGTGCTCAAGGGTATATCGTTGAGCATCGGCGATGGGGAGTTTGTGTCGCTCACGGGGGCGTCCGGGAGTGGGAAGTCCACCTTGATGAATATTTTGGGATGTTTGGATCACCCAAGCGGCGGAGAATACCTGTTGGATGGCAGGGAGGTCGCCGGGTTGAATGCCGATGAACGAGCCCGATTACGCAATGCGCGCATTGGTTTTGTGTTTCAGAACTTCAACTTGTTGCCTCGTACCTCGGCTATTGAGAATGTGATGATGCCGGCGTATTATCGCCATCCTGTGCAGAAGACGGCGCAAATACGTGAACGCGCGTTGCAACTCATTCGCTTGGTTGGTTTGGAGGATCGCATGCACCACACTCCCGCCCAGCTTTCCGGCGGACAACAACAGCGCGTAGCCATAGCCCGCTCGCTGATCAATTCCCCCGGCATTTTGCTGGCGGATGAACCTACGGGCAATCTTGATTCCACCACTTCGGTGGAGGTCATGAACATGTTTCGAGATTTGAATCGGCAGCAAGGCCTCACGGTCATCATTGTCACCCATGATCCCAAGACTGCCGCTTTCACCGACCGTGCCATCAACATGAGCGATGGGCTTATCATGGAAGGAGTGTCTGATGAATTGAACGCCACCTTGCGCAAATGAAGTTCACCACGCTCTTATTGACATGCCTTCGTGGATTGGTGCGCAACCCGATGCGTGCAGCGCTCACGGTGCTTGGTATCGTCATAGGCATCGCGGCAGTAGTAGCTATTATGGAAATCGGCGAGGGTTCCAAGCAGCAGATTGCTGAAAAATTTTCTAATTTGGGTGCAGATGTGGTAAATATTTTTGGAGCATCGGTGAGTACGGGGGGCGTTAACAGCGGCATGGGCGGTCGTGCATCGCTCTATCCATCGGATGCCGAGGCCATTATGCAGGAGTGTCCGTCCACGGTTGTTTCCGCTTCTCCTTTCGTGCGTGCGTCCGGGCAGGTGATCGTGGGCAACACCAACTGGAGCCCCAACTCCATCAAGGGCGGCAATGAGCATTACTTGGATATTGAGGGATGGGAGGTAGAACGAGGTAGCGCTTTCACCAAAAAGCAAGTGGACGAGGCTGCCCGTGTGTGTCTCATCGGTAAAACAATCGCGGACAAGCTCTACCCCGGTCAAGAGCCCATTGGACAGGATATACGCATCAAGGATGTGGCCTTTACGGTTATTGGCGTGTTGGCGGCCAAGGGGGCGGACGGCATGGGCAACGACCAGGACGACTGTCTTATCCTGCCGTGGACGAGTATACGCATGCGCTTGATGGGAGCCTCAGGCAGTGCAACGATTTCCAAAGGTGGTGCTGCGAACAACACGAACAAAGCCTCCTCCATTTCCACCTATTCCACCACAGGGGTGAACTTTTATCCCGGTTGCGATTTGGAGCCTTACTCAAGTGCGCCGCATCCCCTGCGCACGCGTACAGTGGACTCTATCCTCGTGAAGATACGCAGCAAGGAGAGTGCAACGCCAGCCATGGATGAGATGACGCCCGTATTGCGCCGTCAGCACAAGCTGGAGCCGGGGGTGCTGGATGACTTTGAAATGCGTGATCGCTCGCAGTTTATCAAGATGGTGACGGGAACGAGCGAGACCATGAGTCGCCTGCTTATTGCAGTGGCTATGATATCCCTAGTAGTCGGTGGCGTGGGCATTATGAATATCATGATGGTATCGGTGACGGAGCGCACGCGCGAGATTGGTTTGCGTATGGCGGTTGGAGCGCGACCGAGGGATATTATGCAGCAATTTTTATTGGAGGCTGTGCTGCTTTGTTTGGCCGGCGGCATCATTGGTATCATTGCGGGGCGCATTGCATCAGAGCTTGTGAGCAGGCACAATGGATGGCCCGTTGCAACATCGCCGATGGCCATGGTACTGGCAGTAAGTGTGGCCGCTGTCATTGGCATTATTTTCGGTTGGTACCCGGCTTTCAAGGCTTCCCGGTTGGATCCCATCGATGCACTGCATCATGAATGACTCTTTTCACGAATGAGCGTATGAAAAACAAATTTCCGCTAATACTTGGCATGCCGCTGCTGCTGGGCGGTTGCCTGTTCGGTCCAAATTTCCACGGCGCGCCGGACATGAGGTTGCCTGTCACGTGGGTGAATCACATGCCTCCGACTTCGGGCGATGATGGGAGCGGGGCTTGGTGGGGGCGTTTCGGCGATGCTCAACTCACCGCATTGATTCAACAAGGACTCGCAGCGAATCCGGATGTGATTTCGGCTGCATTGGCTATTGAGCGAGCGGAAACTCAGCTGCGCAGTACACGCGCTAACTTGTTCCCCAGCGTGAGCGGAAGTGCCAACGGGGCGAATGGGGGAAGTTTTCGTAGCTCGACTTCTCACGGACAATGGAATGGGGGATTATCTCTCGCCTGGTCACCGGATATATGGGGCGGCACACGGCGCGAAGTAGAGGCCGCCGTTGCGAATGTAGGGTCGGCACGAGCTGCAGCGGCTGCAACAAATACCGCTCTTGCCTCTTCTATTGCTACCACCTATTTTGAATGGATTTCTGCTACGGAGAGTCTGCGCTCAGCTCGCGAGCAACTTGTCTACCAGCAGCGTACTTTTGATGTTGTCGAAAAACGTGTGGCCACCGGTTTTCAAAATCGCCTGGATTTAGAGCAAGCGCGCGTGACCATTGCCAGTACGCGCGCCCAGATTCCCACCTACGAGGCAAATATAAAAACTTGCCGCACCACACTGGCCACGCTGATGGGTACAACGCCGGATCGCGTCCAGCTGCGCTTGCCTGCTCCGGCCGTGTTTAACCGCATCCCGCGTGTGCCTATGGGACTGCCATCCGAGTTGCTTCGTCGTCGGCCAGATGTCGTGGCGGCGGAGTGCAATTTGCATCGCGCCACGGCGAACATCGGAGTTCAGGTGGCCAACCTCTTCCCTCATATATCACTCACGGGTAATGTCTCAGCTTCAGCTCCATCGGATTTTGCGGACTTTTTCCGCAGTGCTGGCTGGAGTTTATCAAGCTCGGTTTCGCAGGTGCTGTTCAACCGCGTGCAGCTGCGAGCGAATGTGAAATTGGCGCGTATTGCAGAGATGGAAAGTGCCCAAGCATATCGCAAAACAGTGTTAGCAGCTTTTGCAGAGGTGGAAGAGTGTCTTATCGACTATGCCCGTCTTACCAATCAGTTGCCGCAGTATGAGCAAGCTGCACGGTCCAGTAAAGAAGCTGCAGAACTTGCACTCCGTCTCTACAACAGCGGCTATTCCAATTACCTGGACGTGGCGACGGCCGAGCGATCATTGCTGAACGCCCAACTGAACGTCATTGCAGCACGTCAGCAGATTCGAATGACTCTGGCTCGCCTTGTCACCGCTCTCGGCGGCGGCTATGGGACAAATGTGCGCGAACTTCCCCGATCATAAATCGTAAACAGACGGCTGATCTACGGCTGCTCATTCTTGACAGGCGAAGGCTTGCGAATTATACTTGAAATATATGAAACCACCGGCAATAGCCATAGACGGACCGGCGGCGTCCGGCAAATCAACGGTAGCGAAACTTGTTGCCAAGGAATTGGGATACACCTTCATTAACACCGGGGCTATGTACCGAGCCATTGCATGGTATTTGGCTCAGCAGGGGGTGACGCCCGCGCAGCGTGAAAAGATAGCTGAAATGCTGCCGATCATGCCGTTGGACTTTGGAAAGGAGGGAACCGTTTCCACTGTGCTCTGTGCGGGAAAACGCTTGGAAAGCGAGCTTACCGAGCCGGTGGTGAACGACAGGGTATCATTGGTTGCCGCTATCCCGGAGGTGCGTGCCTTTTTGTTGCACAAGCAGCGTAAGTACAACGAGAGCGAGGCGGTGGTGATGGAAGGTCGTGACATCGGCACAGTGGTTTTTCCGGACACGCCGTTTAAGTATTTTGTGACGGCGTCAGAAGAGGTGCGCGCGGCTCGGCGGGCGGCGCAAGGACTGACAGATTCCATCAGCGAGCGCGATAAGAATGATCGTGAGCGGGCGTGTTCTCCACTTACTCGAGCGGCAGATGCACGCGTGATCGACACCTCTGACATGTCCATTGAGCAGGTCGTCGCCGAAATTGTCAACGATATCAAAGCCAAAACGCAAACCTTGGCATGAATCCGGTTTATTTTCTAGGACATTCGCTGATGCGCGGGATATTCGGAAGCTTTTTTCAGCTCCGCATCATCGGGTACGATAAACTTATTCAGCGAGGGGCATGCATCTATGTGTCCAATCACGAGAGCTTTATTGATCCCCCTCTGCTTGGACAAATGTTTGAGGATCCCGTGCATTTTTTAGCGAGAAAGACATTGTTTGATCCTCCGGTCATGAAGCAGTTGCTTCCCCTTTGCTACGCTTTGCCGATCGACCAAGATAGGCCGGATCCAGGGAGTATTCTGAAGGTCATGCGGTTGCTGCGCAGTGGGGGACGCATCATTATTTTCCCTGAGGGATCGCGCACTCCGGATGGTGAGATCCATGATGCTATGCCCGGCATCGGGCTCATCATTGGTAAATTGGCAACTGTTCCCGTGCAGCCGCTTCGCATTGAAGGCGCCTTTGAGAGTTTGCCTATCCATAGCAAAAAGTTGCGCTTTTGCCCCTTGACGGTGAGTGTGGGCGACCCCATTCATTTCAGCGCGGAGGAACTGCGTGCTAAGGGACGGCAAGCCCAGTTGTGTTTGGGGCAAAAGATTATGGATGCCATTCGCGCACTGCCCACGGAGATTGAGTGATGCTGCAAGCGCTGCGAGTACGGGATTTCCGATGTTACGGACAACTCAACTGGGAGATCCCGGTGCAGGGCGCCCTGCTGCTGGGGGATAATGCGCAGGGGAAGACAAGTTTGATTGAGGCTATCTGCGTAGGGCTCACGCTGCATAGCCCCCGTACGGGCAGGCTTTCTCGCCTCGTGCGGCATGGGTGTAGTCAGTTCGGGGTGTCCATAGATACGCAACACGGACGACGGCGTGTGGTGTGGCAAGCGCATCGCCTGGAAATGCGGGTGAATGGCGAGGAAGTGCGGGATTACACACATTATTTGAATGCAGGGCCGCCAGTGGTATGGCTCGGCAACCGTGATTTAGGGCTGGTGAGCGGAGCCGCCGAGTTGCGCCGCGATTACCTGGATTTTCTCGGCACCCAGTGGCACCCAGAGTATCGCGCGGAGTTGCTCAATTACAAGCGTGCCCTCAAATCGCGTAATTTGCTCTTGCGGCACACGAGACCAGACATGCAGGCATTGCGAAGCTACGCGGATGTACTCGCTCAGCATGGGGAGAGACTCATAGCTCTGCGAGAGGAGCTGGTTCGTTTGCTTGAGCCGCATGTGGTCGAGCACCATGCGCGCATCAGCGGGCATTCTCGGGAATTGGTGGCACTGCGTTACGATCATTCATCGCGTCTTCCCTTGCTGCCGGGTATCATTCAGGCGCTGGAGGCAGATTTACGCGCGGGATTCACCATTGTAGGCCCGCACCGCGATGATGTGCGATTGAGTATCGGTGGAGAACACGCAGCAGCTTACGCATCCGAAGGCCAACAACGTACCTTGGCCGTAGCGCTCATGCTGGCGCAGGCAAGTCTTTTGCAAACGGAGACAGGTTCCACCCCGGTGCTGCTCATCGACGATATATTTGGCGAGCTCGATCCCCAGCGGCGAAAAGCTTTGCTTAGGGCGCTGCCTCCTGATGGACAGGTGTTCATCACCACCACGCATCTCAATTGGCTGGAGGATGAGCAGCTTCCCCTCCCCGTGCAAAGAATTCATCAGGCTACTTTGGTCTGACAGTAGCTCACATGTGTTGCACGGGGGAAAAGGCGACGGCGCCGGAGGGTTCCGGAATGCGGGAGCAGAAAGCTTGCAGCTCGCGTGCAAAGTCGCGGTAGGCTAGGAAAGTCATTGGTGGCAGGGCATTTGGGATGAGCATGCAAAAGCGTTCCAGCCGTCCCTCGGCACGTTGCAAGATGTGCGGCGAGACATCGCGTAAAGCCTCTGCGACAGGTTCCAGCAGATCAGTAGCGTTGTGGCAGATGAGCGGGGCATCGCATCCGGCCAATATGGCGAGCTGCGCCGCTTGCTCTGGAGAGTAGAGGGAGGTGATGGCTCCCATGCACAAATCATCGGTGAATACCACGCCTTCATACCCCAGCTGGGTGCGCAGAAAATCCCGCACCACGGTTGGGGAGAGAGAAGAGGGCAGCTGGGTATCCAGTCCAGCAGCTTGCACATGCGCTACCATGATGGAAGGAAGCTCCGGCATGAGCGCGGTGAAGGGTGTGGCGGCGCCATTGTCTAAAAAGCCGCTGCGGGTAGTGGAGATGATGGGCAGGGTAAAATGCGGGTCGCATTGGGCTGCTCCCATGCCCGGAAAATGCTTGCCACAAGTCATGATGCCCCGGCGCGAGAGGACGCGATTCCACAGCCCTGCGTAGGAGATGACGTCTTGAGTGTCGGCGCCCCAACAGCGCCCCCCCAAGGCATTGGTGTGGGGCGAAGAGAGGTCAAGCACTGGCGCTAAATCCGTGTTGATTCCCAGGGAAAACAGGCAGCGAGCGGTCATGAGCGCCGCCTGCTCAATGAGGTGTGGATCGTAGGTGGCGGCGAGAGCTGCGGCGGAAGGAAAAGAAAGGCCGAAGGTGGTTGTGCGCACCACGCGCCCTCCCTCCTGGTCCACCGCAATAATGGGAGAATGGGGTCCGGTGGAGAGACGGCGCAGGGAATCGGTAAGCTCGCGCGTTTCCTCGGGATCCTGCATGTTGCGCGAGAAGAGGATGTACCCGGCTGGCTGCAAACGTGAAAAAAGCGCGCTCTCTCGTTCCGAGAGCACCGTGCTTTCAATTCCTGCGAGCAGGGGGAGCATGGGACTTTTATTGGTCTCCGAAGATGCTGCGGCGCGTGAAGAGCGAATACACCGGCACTCCTCGGTTTTCAATGGCTTCGCGTCCTCCCTCCTCGCGATCCACCAGCACAAAGGCTGCAAGCACCTTGCCCCCCTCGGCTTCAATGGCGTCAATAGCCTTGATGGTAGAGCCGCCTGTGGTGATCACATCATCCACCACGATGACGGAATCGTCCGCAGAGAAATTGCCTTCGATACGTTTGCCGCGTCCGTGGTCTTTCGGTTCCTTGCGAACCGTGAAGACGCCAAGAGGTGACGGGGCTGAGGCCGAGTACATGCCGATGGCCAGAGAAATAGGGTCGGCCCCCATGGTCATGCCGCCGATGGCGGAGATGGAAGGGAAGCGTGGCAGAATGACATCGCGTACAAGTTGCCAGCCGAGTTCTCCGATAAGATTGGCCCCGCGCGCATCTAACGTCGTGACGCGGCAATCGCAGTACAAATCGCTTTCCTTGCCGGAAGCGAGGATGAAGTGCCCGGTCTTGATGGATTTTTTTAGCAAAATTTGCAACAGCTCGTTCTTCTTTTCGTCCATAACGGGCTCATTATAGCGTTCCCTTTCAAAAAATCAAGCAACTTCAACCGGTACGAGAGCGGCTAAATCAGGTGGCAGCCCAGCGTGCACGCGGATGGTTCGTCCATGAAGGGGAAACTCCAGATCACAGGCGTGCAGAGCGTGGCGCGGGAGAATCAAGCGCTCAGCGAGCTGAGGTGTCCAGCCATCGCGTATGAAGTCGAGATAGCATGCTTCATCCGGGTCGTATATTTTGTCGCCAAGAATGGGGAAGCCAAGAAAGGAAAGATGGACTCGGATTTGATGCATGCGGCCGGTGATGGGGAGACATTCAACAAGAGCTCGCTGTGGCCATCCTTCGCTTGCGGGCATGCGGCGTAGAATCCGAAACGAGGTGCTGCATGGACGACCATCGGGATGACAGGCCTGGCGCACGCGAATGCGGGTGACGGCAAAAGTGTGCATGGGCGCGAGTGGTTCGGCGCAGCATGCGTTCTCCCACTGCGGCCACCCACGCACAATGGCCAGATAGCGCTTGTGGATGGCGCGCCGTTGCATGGCGCAGCCCAATTCATGAGCAGTGGCAGCATTTTTAGCGATGAGCACAAGTCCGCTTGTTTCACGATCCAAGCGGTTGATGAGCGACACACAGCCGCCGCAGGCCAATTCGTAGGCGAGCAGTTGGGATACACTTCCGAGCAAGGTGGGTTCATGACGTCGAGCGCTGCCAGTGGGGTGCATGATGAGTGGCGCCGCTTTGTTCACCACCAATGCGTTTTTATCCTCGTAAACCACAGAAAAGTCCGGGCGCACGGCAATGGGGAAGTCACGGAGCATCGGTGAAGAGTTGCGGGTTGACAGGTGTCCATTCTCCGGGCAGAAGGGAGAGGGAAGCAAGTTGCAGAGACCCGATAGCGATGCGGGTGAGTTCCGCCACTGGGGAGCCCACGGCGGCGAGCATGCGGCGCACCTGGTGGTAGCGACCCTCGTGCAGGCGTATGAGACCGTGACAAGGGTCGGCGGCATCCTGTTCCAGTGACGCGGGCAGGCAAGGGGTCTTTTCTCCACGGAGAGTGAAGCGGCCAGAGACGAAAAGGGCAGTGGCCTCTGGCGGAACCGGTGAGACCGTACGGTATTCATATACCTTTTGGATGTGGCGTCGCGGGGATGTGAGAGCATGCACAAGTTCCCCGACATCACTGAGCAGCAGTAGCCCCGAAGTTTCCTTATCCAATCGCCCGATAGATTGCACAGCGGGATTGCGCGCCGACCATTGTGGAGGGAGGAGTTCATAGATGGTAGGGGCGCCATTCTCCGGCGTGTGAGAACAGGTATAGCCTACAGGTTTGTAGAGAGCAGCAAAAATCCCATTCACAAAGGGAACAGGCTCGCCATCTACCAGCACGCGAGCAGGGTCAAGTTTGACAGAAGGAGAAGTAATGGTCTCATGCCCAAGGCGTATCCTGCCGGCTCGAATCCAGGCAGCCGCCTCCCGGCGGGAGCAGTAGCCGAATCGGCTCAAAAGTGCATCGGCTCGCAGCATGATGTCACTATAACATTACTTTTTGAAAAAACAAGATTGAAATCCGCCTCTGAATGTGATAGATAGAAAGAAGATTTTTCCAGAGAGTGCCTGGCGGTCGTCTCAGGTGGAGCGCCAGGCAAGCACATCTTCTTTATGATTACTATCATTACCGACAAAGAGCTCCCCGCCGCCGAAGTTGGTCTTTGGGTTAAGGCACAGCAGGCAGTGGAGGCTAAGAATTATAAGTATGCTGTAAGTATTCTCCGTACGCTCATCAAGCGTGTTCCGGGATTTTTGAAGGGACGGCAGGTGTTGCGTGCCTGTGAAGTCAAGGTAACTCCGGATGCCGGACGCAAATCGTCCATTCTCACTGGGGTGCGCCTTACCACCACGCGCCGTGATCCCGAAACCACGATCACGACCATCGAGGATGAGTTGGAAAAAGACCCGTACTCCGTACCGGCTAATGAGAGTCTGTTTGCCGCAGCCACGGACTTGAACTTGCCGGAGCTTGCGGCGTTTGCGCTGGAGACTATTTGCCAGGGACAGCCCAATCCAAAAAAACACCTGCATTTGCTCGCCAGTCACTACATTAAGCATGAGCAATTTTCGGAGGCCGCAGAAACATACCGCCGGATTCTTAAAATCGACCGTACCGATCCCGTGGCTCAGCGCGGTGAGAAGGATTGCGCCGCTCGTGCTTCGATGCGACAGGGAAACTGGGAGGGGAGCGGTGATTTTCGCTCCAAGATGAAGAATCAGAATGCCACGGCCGATCTGGAAAGCTCCGACAAGGTTGGACTCACGCGCGCTGAGATGGAGGCTCGTTTGGCTCAGCTTTCGCAGGAGTATGCGGCGGACAATACGAATCTGCAGGTGGTGAAGGGGATTGCCTCCGTGTATGAGCAGATGGAGGATTACGCAAATTCCTATTCGTTCTACGCCTATGCATTCCAACTCAGTAGCTCAACAGACTTGTCAATCAACGACAAAGCCATGGAGATGCGTGAAAAGGCCATGCAAGCTGAGCTGGAATATTACCAGAGCGTGTTGGAGAATGATCCGAACAACGAGGAGGCGAAAGCGCATTTGGCACAACGCAAGAAGGACATTGCGCAGGCTGTGGTGGAGGATGCAAAAGCTCGTGTGGATGCCAACCCCACAGATGCCCAGTTGCAGTATAAATATGGGCAAGCCCTTTTTGAGGCGGAGCAATATTCGGAGGCAATACCGGCGTTGCAGCGGGCGCGCACAAACCCCAACATCCGTGTGAAGGCGATGCTCATGCTCGGCAAATGCTACGCTGCCAAGAGGATGACGGATATGGCCATTCGCCAACTTGAGGAGGCTAGCAGCGAGTACGCTAACATGGATGAGACCAAAAAGGAGTTGCTTTATACAATAGCCTTTTTGTATGAAACGGCAGGTAATAAGGAGAAGGCTTTGGAAAATTACAAGGTCATCTACGAGGTCGACTATGGGTACAAGGATGTAGCGCAGAAGGTGGAATCTGCCTACAGTTGACAGGGTGTGTTAAATGCTGAAAGATGCCTCAACGTCATGGGGAATTCTGCCTTTGTGATTAGGGGCCTAAGAAGGTGAGAAAGGCGGAGTGGAAATGACCGTGGTAAGGGAACAAAGCTATGATGAAGAGCGCGCTCTGTACGGTAGCCGCGAGGTGTTGCTGGAGAGATGCCGCTTTGAAGGCCCGGCGGACGGTGAGAGCGCGCTGAAGGAGAGCTGTGATGTCACTGCCCAGGATTGCTATTTTGACTTGCGCTACCCATGCTGGCACGTCGATGGATTGCGTATGGAGCGCTGCGAGCTCACCCCCAACTGCCGCGCCGCGATGTGGTACACGCGCCACGCTGTGGTGACGGAGAGTCGTTTGCATGGCATTAAAGCCTTTCGGGAATGCAGCGATGTGACGATCGAGCGCTGCAACATCGTATCTCCAGAGTTCGGATGGTTCTTGAATCGAGTGTGCATGAAGGATTCTTCCGCTGAGAGTGAGTACTTCATGCTGCGCTCGCGTGATCTGGATTTTCGTCACGTGACCCTGCATGGCAAGTACTCTTTTCAATATGTGGAAAATGCTTTGTTGGAGCACTGCGAGTTGTACACCAAGGACGCCCTGTGGCATTGCCGTAATGTGGTGGTGCGTGACAGCGTCCTATTCGGCGAATATCTGGCGTGGTTTGCAGACGGTCTTACTCTGGAGCGCTGCAAAATTACTGGGACGCAACCGTTCTGTTACTGCCGTAATTTGATCTTGCGCGATTGCGAGATGACGGACACCGACCTTGCCTTTGAAAAATCCGATGTGCAGGCTACCATCATTACTCCCGTGGTGAGCATTAAAAACCCAGCATCTGGCACGATTTGCGTTCCTTCCGTGAATGAGATTATTATGGACGATGCAGCTGCTCGCGGGCGTGTCGTTTGTCATGACTCAGAATAAATGCCCCCCCCAACGGCATAGCCTTTTTTTGCCGGGATTTTGTAAAACTTTGCCGAGAGTTGAGGCATCAAGACTCCGAGGGATTCTCTCTTCTCGTATTTGACGAGCCTTCGGTGACTTTATCTTTGAGGTAAAGCGCGGAAAACGCACAAATTGCACATTATCAACAAATCATAATTCGTGTGTCGTACGCCGTAAATAGCAACCGCATTTTCCAATACGGTTGCCCTGGGTAATTTGTCTTTTCTCTTGGGTGGAGATGCTGTAAAATGGCGATGTTATGTTGCAAGCAGGAATTGTAGGATTGCCGAATGTCGGGAAGTCAACTTTGTTCAATGCGGTGACACGCTCTCGCAAGGCGGAGGCGGCCAACTACCCGTTTTGTACGATTGATCCCAATGTGGGGGTTGTGGAGGTGCCGGATACACGTTTGGCGGTGCTGGCAGAGATGAGCAAGAGTGCGCAGGTGATTCCTGCTGCCATTGAGTTTGTGGATATCGCGGGTCTTGTCAAAGGTGCGGCTGAGGGTGCGGGATTGGGCAATAAGTTTCTTTCGCATATCCGTGAGACAGATGCCATTGTGCAAGTAGTTCGCTGTTTCGAAGATTCGGATATCATTCATGAGCTGGGTAGTGTGGATCCCGTGCGCGACATAGAAATTATCAACAATGAACTCATCCTGGCGGACATCGCAGCATTGGAGAAGCGGCGCGAATCTCGTGCCAAGAAAGCGAAGGGAGGAGACAAGGAAGCGCGCGATGAGATGGCGCTTATCGAAAAATTGCTGCCGCATTTGGATGCCGGCAATCCCGCTATTACATTGGATCTTTCCGAAAACGAACACAAGTTGCTGCGTACGTTTTTCCTGCTTTCAAACAAGAAGAGCATTTTCGCTTGCAATGTGAGCGAGGCTGAGCTTGCTGCCGCCGTGAATGACCCGGATTCACACCCGTATGTCTCCGCCGTGCGTCGCTACGTGGCAGCGCAACATCACGCGGAGGCCGTGGTGATTTCTGCGCGCATCGAGGAGGAGCTGTCCGATTTGCCGGAGGCGGAGGCGCGCGAGTACTTGCGTGATCTCGGCGTGCAGGATTCCGGCGTGAGTGCGCTCATTCGTTCGGTGTATCACTTGCTCGGGCTGCGCACCTATCTGACGACCGGTCCCAAAGAGACACGCGCGTGGACGATTCCCGCCGGGGCGAAAGCTCCGCAAGCCGCCGGGGTTATCCATACGGACTTTGAGCGCGGTTTTATCGCGGCACAGGTGGTGGCGTACGAGGACCTCGTGGCCTGCGGTTCGTTGCTGAAGGCCAAGGAAGCTGCCAAACTGCGCATTGAGGGTAAGGACTACGAAGTTCAGGATGGCGATGTGGTGGAGTTCCGCTTCAACGTCTCCAAGTAATCCTTTGCTGCGCGCGGTCGTCTATGCCAAAGTGTGCAAGGTTGAAAATCCGAAGATTTGCGCCACCCATTGGGCTCCGGGGCTTTCTAATGCCGTGTTGTAGGCACGTGCTCGGGTGTTGTAGAGCAGG
The DNA here is from genome assembly GCA_947632055.1 of uncultured Akkermansia sp. Taxonomy (GTDB): domain Bacteria; phylum Verrucomicrobiota; class Verrucomicrobiia; order Verrucomicrobiales; family Akkermansiaceae; genus Akkermansia. The sequence goes on along the minus strand of CANRNS010000026.1, from coordinate 4,927 downwards.
GTGATTTCATCTTGTCGGAAAAGAGAGAGTGACACGCGATTCATCAGCTCTGTCAGTTCCTCATCTGCGCCCATGGCCGTATCATGTTCCATTTTTTGCGCTGTTCCGATGATGATATCGCGTAGTTTGCGCTCCGCGTGACTGAGGTGGCGCAGTTCATGATTGGGAGGCGGTTCGGGGAAGAGGGAGAGCACCCGCTGGGTGTCATCTGCCAGACGTTTCATGCGGCGTGCCCGCACATCCCCTTGCGGTAAAAAAGCGCTTAAATGGATGCTTAAATCCAACAGACAGATATTGCGCTGTTGGGTGGCTTGTCCCCACCGTTGCCATGCAGCTTGAGCGAGTCGACGCAAATGATAGAGTTTGAGAAAAGTGGCAATGACCCACGCGAGCACGGCCACGAGCAGTCCCAACGGTACGGCGTATTCCATCATGGGCTTTATCATGCGCCGATACGACGCGTGGAGCAAGATGTTTGAACTACCTGTTATTTAAATTGTGATTCATATATCTATACTTGCAAATTATCAATACTTTGCATTACATAATGCGGCGATAGCCTTCCGTTGAGATCGCTTTTCATGAGATCAATGTGGGCTCAAGCTCTTTCGAGAAGGCAGATTCTTTTTCCAATCTTGACATTCCATGCGAATATACTACAATGCACGCGTGCCGGGTTATCCCGAAAAAATTTTAACGAACACAATCAATACTATGGCTAAACTCACTGTACGAGACCTCGATGTAGCTGGCAAGGAAGTCCTGATGCGCGTGGACTTCAATGTGCCGATGAAGGATGGCGTTATCACCAATGACGCGCGAATTGTGGCGGCTCTGCCGACTATCAACTACCTGCTTGAGCACGGCGCCAAGCTGGTGCTCTGCTCGCACCTCGGCCGTCCGGAGGGTACAGGATATCAGGCGGAATTTTCGCTGAAAGCAGCGGCGGAGCGCCTTTCCGAGCACCTCGGCAAGCCCGTGGCATTCGTGCCGGAAACTGTTGGTGACGCAGCGTCTGCTGCTCGTGCTGCGCTGAAGGATGGCGAGGTGCTACTGCTGGATAACGTGCGTTTCGATAAGAAGGAAAAGAAGAACGACCCGGACTTTGCGAAGGCTCTGCTTGGTGAGGCTAAGCTGTATGTGAATGATGCTTTCGGCTCTGCGCACCGTGCCCACGCTTCCACGGAGGGCGTGACGCACTTTGCCGAGAAGTCCGCCATGGGCTTCCTTATTGAGCACGAGTTGGAGTACTTGGAGGGTAAGCTCGAGAACCCGGAGCAACCCTTTGTCGTCATCATGGGCGGCGCCAAGGTGTCCGATAAAATCCAAGTCCTTTCCAAACTCATGGAGAAGAGTCAGACCTTCCTGATCGGTGGTGCCATGGCCAATACTTTCCTCGCAGCGCAGGGGCACGATGTCGGTAACTCCAAGATTGAGGAAGATAAACTCGACCTGGCTCGCCAAATCCTCGCTGATGCCGCAGCCAAAGGCGTGCGCTTCGTGTTGCCGACAGATGTGCGTTACACTTTCAAGTTTGAGGAAGGTGCAGAAACCCAGGTCACCAAGCCCTTTGCAGAGGGCGGCTCGGTGCCTCAGGGAGGTATGGGTATCGATATCGGCGACAAGGCTATCGCTGATTTCTGCAGCATTCTGAAGAGCGCTAAAACCGTTCTTTGGAACGGTCCGCTGGGCGTTTTTGAGTTGGATTCCTTCTCTGCCGGCACCAAGGCTATTGCCGAATGCCTTGCGGCTTCTCCTTGCATCTCCATCGTTGGCGGGGGAGACTCCGTGACCGCTGCCAAGAAGTTCAAGGTGGCTGACAAGCTCTCATTCTGCTCTACGGGTGGTGGCGCTTCCTTGGAGTTGCTCGAGGGCAAGACTCTGCCGGGCATTGGCTCTCTCTCCGAGAAGTGACTTCGATGTTCGTACGTGTTTTCAAGACGGGAACTGCGGCTCCCGTCTTTTTTATTCACCTGCTTTGGTAGTCTCCTTTCATGGCAAACGAGCAAAGGAACGAATTGATCGACACACATTGTCACTTGGCGTCAGATCGCTATGCCGACATGACGGAAGTGCGTGAGCAGAGTGAGGTCTTGGGGCTTTCGCACTGCATTTCGCAGGGTACTCACCCGGGCGATTGGGATGCCACGCTCGCTTTGGCTCGTGAGATGCCGGACTTCATATCGGCTTGCCTCGCTGTCCACCCGTCCGATTGCACAGAGACGGATGAGGCGCAGTGGGAACGCATGAAAAGTCTGTGCCGCGCGCATCCGCTGGCCGCCATTGGCGAGGCGGGGTTGGATTATTATTGGGATGCGCCGGCAGGGTGGACCGAGGATGCTTATCGGGCGCGTCAACGTGACTTCCTTGAGCGTCATTTTGAACTTGCCCGTGAGTTGCAGCTCAACATCTCCTTGCACACGCGCGACAAGAGCGGCTCGGGCAGCGCCTGCTTTGAGGATGCTTTTGCCATTGCTCGCCAATTCCCCACGGTGCGCCCGGTGTTTCATTGCTTTATTGGTTCCCGGCAGCAGGCGGAGAGAATATTCAGCGAACTAAACGGAATGGTTTCTTTCACCGGCCTGATCACGTTTAAGAAAACGGAGGACGTTCAGGCGGTGGCTGCGTGGTGCCCTGCAGAGCGTATCATGGTGGAAACGGATTCGCCCTATCTCTCGCCTGAGCCTCACCGCGGAAAGTTGAATATTCCCGGGCGGGTGCGCTATGTGGCCGAAAAATTAGCCGCCTTGCGCGGAGTTTCCTTCGAGCAGATATGCCGCACGACTTCGTGCAATGCCCACCGCTTTTTCCACCTCTAGCATACCAGCAGGGAGTCCTCGCGGCGGTATACCCCCTCCATGGCGATGTAGCGCGTGCGCAGGAGCTCGGCGGAGCGGTGCCCCATCTCTAATTGCAGCTCGGCGTAGTTGCGGAAGGTGGCCAGGTGATGCGTGGCAAAGGTGTGCCGCAGCACGTCCGGCTGCCAATTCTTGAAGTCTGCCTCCCGGTGCAGGCGCGTGCGGCGGCGTTTCCAGTTCGGCGGGCAGATCCTCTCGTCCCCGGTGCGCCGGACGCGTTGCAGGATACGTGCCAGCGGCGGAAAGATGGTGACGTGCCGTGCGCCGCCGGTCTTGCTGTGGTGCGGGGCGATGCAGATAACGCCGTTCTCGAGCCGCACGTCACTCCAGCGTAACCGCTCTACTTCGTTCGGACGCACGCCCGCGTAGAGCATGATGGCGGTCGCGGCGAGGCAGGTTCCGCCCTCAAAGGTTTCGGCGGTGTGCATGAGTCTCCCGATCTCTTCCTTGTTCAGGATGCCGATGCGCTTTTCCTCGATGTGTTCCGGTTCCACTTTGCGCACTGGGTTCTCCGCGCACCACCCCCGCTTGCACGCCGTGGAAAAGACCCCGCTGAGGATGAGCCTCGCCTTGTTGCGCTGTCTCGGCGTGTTGAAAGCCCTGCGGATGTAGTCGCGGCATTCTTCGGCGGAGATGCTGCGCATACGTTTGGTTGCCAGACCCTTGCACCGTCTCATGAATCGCCTCGTGATGCTGCGGAAGTCGCACAATGTCCGAGTCCGCCGGTCTTTTCGCGCCTCCAGCGCTTCTTCTACCGCCCGGGCAAAGGTGACCGTCTTTTCGCGCCGCCGCAATTCCTCCTCCCCTGCCGCAATGCACGCCATGGCGCGCTTCACGCGACCTCTCCCCGCTTCCAACGCCCTTTTGGCCACCAACGCCGCTTCCAGCACATCCACCCCCGTCTGCCGCAGCACCTCCACCGCCGCCAGCTCCGTCTTTCTATCTGATTTCGTTTTCATGTCGGTACGTATTTAGAATCCGAGTGCAAGTCAAAATATGACAATACAACGAAATTTGCCAGACCTACGTTGAGAGACGTTCTTCCTCAAGGAGAGACAATCTGCAAGGAGTCCTTAAAATGCATGACTTGCCAGAAATAAAATAACTTATCATCAACGAAAGGAATCGAAAATGGTACGAATTCTAAATACGCTATACTGACCTCGTCCAAGTGGACAACTGTGCTATGAAAAAAACACTCACAACATTATTGGCGTGTGCTGTACTTGGTGCCGCATACGGTCAGGACGAGCAGCAGAAGAGCGGATTCGGTATTGAGCTGAATGCCGCTTACAACTTTGCTCTGAAGGATATCTGGAAAGCTGGAGATGGTGTTCCTGCTTATAGTGTGGACACGTATGGGGTGGATTTGACCGCTCTGTACACCATCAATCAGAATCACTCACTGAATATCCGTTTTGGTTATGCAACGGGTGATGATGATCATACTGTTTTGTATGATGATCAGATTCCTGAAAAAATTAAAGTAGAAGTGGAGAATATCTACATCATGCCCGGGTATCGGCTGACGACGCCCTTAACGGAATCCTTGAATTTCTTCGGCGGGGTCAATCTGGGTCTTGCCCGGACTAAGGGTAAAGTTGAGGCAAGTGTATCTGGAGAGACTCTTAGCGAGAGCAAGAGCAAATGGGGCTTCGCATGGAGTGCGGAAATCGGCGTGGCACAGAAAGTGACCAAAACCGGTTCCGTGACCCTTTCCTTGCAGCTCATGCAACTTCTGGGACGCCCGAAGTTTGATGAGTTGGCTGATGGAAAGCCGGAGAGTCAGCTTAATCTCGGCGTGCGGCTCGGCTACAGCTGCCAATTCTGACGCATCAGTAAGCAGAAATCACCAAGCAGGCAGGGCCTCTTGACCTCGCCTGCTTTTTTCTGGAAGAAGTGCACGGAGATACGGGCATAGCTTGTTTTTTTGCCAAGGTGATTGCTCTGTTTCGTGAACGTGTTAGCCTTTTTGGGGCAGCTATTTTATCGGGCAATGTGGATTGCAAGATTAAATGCAACAGATGACAGAAAAAGTTGAAGTCATGAGAAGAGAGGGGTAAAATAGT
>CANRNS010000025.1 GCA_947632055.1 uncultured Akkermansia sp. | reverse complement strand
CACACTGTCCAGGCACGACGAAAGGTACTTTTCGTTGTTATAGACCGGGATGATGATGGATATTTCAGGCATACGACGAGCGCGAACATACCCGCATCCGAAGAACCATAACCTTCCTCCACGAGTCCGCGTTGCCCCGATTATCTCTTTTTGAAAGAGATATACTTGAGGCAAGGGATCAACTTATTGCATGTTAGGAACTCATGATATTTTGCAATTCAAAATATCGTTGGACGTGCCCGACAATCCTTCTGAGCGCAAAAGATCCTTAGTGATTTTTATTCAAAAATCTGTGATTTTAAGCTTGATAATCTCTTTCAAAAAACGATGCTCACATCCAAATTACATGTATTCTGATCATAAGATGAGAAAAGCTGAAAGAGCAAGGCAACCGCGTGAGGGAATGCGGTTGCTGTGGTTCGTTATCTGGCGCGCGGATGCGTGGATAGATTGGCGCGGAGTGTGGAGAGCCAAAGCGAAGCCGCGCGTGAGAGGGGACGCGATTTGAGCCAGCAGAGGTGTAGTGAGGCGGTGAGTTTGGGTGAGAGCGGGCGGAACACGAGTGGACTGCCCGATCCGGAATGGACGATGCCGCCCAAGGTGACAGCATATCCAAGACCTTGTTGCACCATGATGGAAAGGTTAAAGAGCAAATTTCCCCGCGCGGCGATATTTTGTCGCGAGATATCACAGCCCATCCAGTTGGACAGCATGTTCTCCACTTTAGATTGCGAGGAGATGAGCAACGGCTTCCCCCGCAGCATGCTCGGGGTGATGCGCGTTCGCTTTGCCAATGGAGAATTCTTACGCATGAGCACACCCCACGTGTCGTGGAGGGGAAGGGTGAGTGTGTCGTAGCGGCTCACATCCACCGGAGCAATCAGCAGGGCAAAGTCGAGCAGACCGCGTTCCAATCGCTCAATCACGTCGTTCCCATTCCCGCTGAAAAGACGAAAGTGAATGCCGGGGTGTTCTGTGCGCAGCAGCTGAGCGGCGTGCGCAAGCAGGCTGAAGCCGGGAGTTTCTCCGCCGCCGATGGCGATCTCCCCTCTGATCTCGTCGTCTGTCGCGCAAAATTCTTCAGCCGTCGCATCGGCCAGGGCCACAATTTCTTCGGCACGGCGTCGGAAATAGACTCCATGTTCGGTGAGGGTCGTGGTGCGACTGCTGCGGCGCAGTAGCCGTGTGCCGAGTTCATCCTCCAAGTCCATAATTTGGCGCGGGAAATAGTCGGTTGAGTGACATGGAGGGCGGCTGCAGCACGACTCACGGAGCCTTCTCGTGCCACAGCTAGAAAATACTTGAGAACTCGGAGTTCCATGTGCTCTCATGATACATGCTTAAAAAGCATAATGCAATATAAAAAGAAAATATTTGCTATAAAATGGGGAATGCGGTAGAATAGAGCACAAAAGAGAGAGAAAAGCACAGTCATGAAAATCCTGTTCACGACGATACTGGCGGCGTTTCTGATGCTGCCAACCCATGCAACCCCCGATACCAACATGAAAGACATAGAGAAAGATACACGTGTGTTCCGCATCAACCCGGAGATCCGAGCTAAGGAGGTACGCTTCACGAATCGATTTGGCATAGAGCTTGCCGGTCACCTCTACCTGCCCAAGGCTTTTGACGCAACGAAGAAGTATGCCGCCATTGCTGTATGCGGTCCATTCGGCGCCGTCAAGGAACAGGCTTCCGGGCTCTACGCCCAGGAGCTCGCCTCCCGTGGTTTTGTGGCGGTGGCCTTCGATCCCTCCTACACCGGTGAGAGTGGTGGCACGCCGCGTTATGTGAACTCCCCGGACATCAATACTGAGGATTTTTGCGCCTCTGTCGATTTTCTCTCCCTGCTTCCCTTCGTGGATGCGGAGAAGGTGGGTATCGTCGGCATTTGCGGCTGGGGAGGCATGGCATTGAACGCCGCCGCTCTCGATCCACGCATTCGTGCCACGGTGGCCTCCACGATGTATGACATGCACCGCGTGACCGCTAATGGCTACTTCGATAGCGCAGATTCCGCCGAGGCGCGCGATGTCATGCGCAAGGAGCTCGCCGCCCAACGCTTGAAAGATGCCAAGATCCCCGCTCCGGAAACTGCCGGCGGTGTTCCGGATGTTTTGCCGGAAGACGCTCCGCAGTTTGTTAAAGATTATTTTGCCTACTACAAGACCAAGCGTGGCTACCATCCCCGTTCGCTCAATTCCAACGCCGGCTGGAACAAGACTGCCGCGCTTTCCCTCTTGAACACGCCGCTGCTCGCGTACGCTGGTGAAATTCGCAATGCTGTCTTCATCATCCATGGCGAGAAGGCGCACTCCTGCTACTTCAGCGAGACAGCCTTTTCCAAGCTCAAAGGCGAGAACAAGAAGCTCCTCATCGTGCCAGGAGCCTCCCATACTGACCTCTACGATAACTTCGATAAGATTCCATTCGATAAAATCGACTCATTCTTCCGTCAATACTTGAAATGACGGCTTCTCCGTAGGAGATGCCCGACTCTTGACTTGTCGTAGGGGCGTTGCTACAATTGCGGCTCATGGAGTGGGACTCAGAAGCTTACGCGCAAAAATTCTCTTTCGTAGCGCGGTACGGGGAGGGGCTTGTGGAGATGATCCATGGGGAGGGGCTTTCCGTGCTGGATTTGGGCTGTGGAGATGGCTCACTGACTCAACTCATCGCGCAAAAGGGCCATCATGTTCTCGGGTTGGATGCATCGCCGGATCTTGTGAAGAGGGCGCGTGATCACTACCCGGAATTGCAATTTGTTCTTGCTGATGCGGTGAAGATGGAGGTGCCGAGTGAGTCGTTTGACGTGGTATTCTCCAACGCTGTTCTGCATTGGATTCCTCGGGAAAAGCAGGCTGCCGTATTGTCCCGCATTTTCTGTGCACTCAAGCCGGGCGGTCGTTTTATTTTTGAGCTTGGAGGGTACGGTAACACAGATTCAGTTCACGCAGCTCTGAGGAGCGAAATGAAACGCCAAGGATTAAATTACACGGTACCCTTTTACTTCCCGACGATAGGCGAGTACGCGCAGCTTGTGGAGCAGAGCGGACTCTTGATGCGCAGGGCTTTTCTTTTCGACCGCCCAACCTTGCTTGCCGATCCGGACGGTCTGCGCAGTTGGATCAACATGTTTATCCAGGATCCGTTCAACGGTATCTCGCCTGTCGTGAAGAGTCAAATTATAACCGCTGTCGTTGAACGGCTGCGTCCCTCTCTCTATCGAGACAGAACGTGGTGCATTGATTACGTTCGTCTCCGCGGCGAGGCGGAAAGACCAGCGTGACGACAGCAGTACACTCTTACCTTATCCCATCAATTCGTAGGTGGAAAAAATCTCGTTTTCGGAACCGCGCAGGCGCATGAAACAATGGTTCTCGGAAACACCGGCGCGTTCAATGATAAAGACAAAGCCGGGCTTTGCTTGCATCCTGTATTCTACACGCATGCGACGGAGGGGGCAGGGTGACGTGCTCGCGTTTGTTCCTTTCGTGATAAAAGCAGCGCGCTCCTTGCGAAAGCGTAGCATTCCGTACTTATTGCGCGTCCCAATGAGGTTCATAATACCTTTTTGTCCTTTGTCTGTGTTTATCATACAGACATGATGGCACGCTATTTTATTGTCCGATTGCGGGCAGTGGAATTATCATGGGTTGTTATTTGAAGGAGCGTATGGCATCAATGGGTATACCCTTTTTGGTGCCGATGACACGCTGCATTTCATTTTGCAATCTACAAATTGTGTCATATTTGTAGAAATGGAATTGACAGGGGCGTCTTGAAGAGTAACATAACCGCACGCACGATGACGTCCTTGACAGGCGGTTAGTGGGTGGATTATACACGCGATTTCAGCAATATGTCAAAAAAGTCTCAAGTTTCCTCCAAAAAAGTCGATAAGAAGGGAAAAAAGTCCACGGCAACCAAGAAGCCGATAGTCAAAAAGGCGGCGCCGAAGGTCGTTGCAAAGAAAGCGCCAGCAAGAAGACCGGCAGCCAAGGCAGGCGCCAAGAAATTGGTTTTGAAGAAGCCTGCTCCCAAAAAGGTGGCCGCAGGAAAAGCAAAAAATAAGAAGCCGACAGTGAAGGGAAAAGCCCCGGTGAAGAAGTCACTCGCCGCAAAGACAATTGTAAAAAAAGCAGCTCCCAAGAAAGTTCAGGTGAGGCAAAAGCAAGCGGTCAGGACTAGACCTGCCGCGCCCAAGAAGGCAGCTCCATCGAAGAAAAGCACGAGGAAGCCGACACCTCCGGTGGCTAAAAAAGCGGCGCCAAAAAAATCAACAACGAAGAAGATAAGCCGCGTCCAGCCGATTCGGAAAAAGGCAGCAACTCCGAAAAAAACGACGGCTAAAGCGTTGTCAACCGGGAAAAAGACGGCAACAAAGTTATCTTCCGGCGCTTCCAGGAAGGCGCCTGCCAAGGCGAAACCCGCCGTAGTTCAGAAGAAGGCCTTATCGAAAAAAGGGGTTAAGAAAGTGGTGGCGCCGGTGGGCAAGAAAACGGCGTCTCAAAAGCCGACTGTCTCCCAAGGAATGGGGAAAAAGCCGCAAAATGCGAAGTCTGCATCCCCAAAAAACTCGGGCCGTCAGGCTATTACTCAAAAAAGCAAGCCCCAAAAAGCGAAGCATGTTCCTGTGGAGAAGCCTGCTGTGCCGAAGTCTCAGGTCCAGCAAGAGCAAAAACAAAAGGAGACGCCGCCACCCGCAACTATTCGCGAAAAGAATGGAGCAGCAGGAGGCACGCGCAAGACGGCGCGTGGTAAAACACCACGGCGACCGCTGAACATAAAAATTACGGCGGCTCTCTTACAGGAGTATTTTCCGGATGACTTGACACTCAAGAACGCTTTTAAAAATCTGGTGGCGCTCGCTAAGAAAAATGGTGGGTATGTAACTGACGACGACATTATTTCTTCCCTTCCGTCAGATGGATTTGAAGAGCAAGATACCGAGCGCTTGTTTGAACGTCTGCATTCCTGTGGTATTGAGGTGCTCGAGGAGCCGACAAGCGTGTCAACTCTTACGGTAGACGAATTGAAGGCCTTTGCCAATGGGGAACATGGGCATCTTATAGAAAATCCCGTGGTGCAGGGACGTCTGAAGCAGTTGGTTCTGCAGGCGAATGACCAGGGATTTTTGACTTACGATGACATCAATGATGTGCTGCCGGCATCTGTCATTGATCCGGAGGATCACGAGAAGATCATGGACTGCCTGCGCAGCATGAACTTCAAAATTATTGATTCTGCGGAGATGGGCGAGGTGGCCACTCCTGTGCAGGAGGACGTCCCGCAAGAGCAGGATGAAAGCGAAAAAATGGCGGATTTGGATGATCCGGTGCGCATGTACCTCAAGCAAATGGGACAAAAGGAGCTCCTGAAGCGCGATGAAGAGGTGCAGCTTTCACGCCGTATTGACCAAGCCGAGTCTGCCCTGCAAAAGAGCCTGCACCAACTCGGTGTTGTGGCTTCCTACTACCGAGATTTGGCTGTCAAACTGCTCCAAAATAAAGAACGTTTTGACCGAGCAGTTGCGGATAAAAATATCGATCATCGCGAGCAATATTTTCGCACCTTGCAGGCGGCGCTTAACAGACTGCAGGAGCTCTACGATGCGGCGCATCTTTCTTATGGGCGTCTGCGTAAAGCGCGTAAGCGCCGCCGCGGTGTTGAAGCTGCGCAGCTCGAATTTAAGGCTTACATCGCCAAACTCCATGAGTTGTATAAAAAGTTTTCCTTCAAACCCAAAATTTACGAGGACTTTGTGGAGTACCTTAAGGAAGTGCGTCAGCGTATCCTCAAACTGCGCCGACAACTTCAGATGGAGCCCGAGCAGTCTGAACATGCCGACAAGCTTGATGAACTTGAGATGCAGCTTTGGATGCCTATCGATGAATTCTTGGAGCATTACCAGGTGATGCGCTCGCACATGAAGCAGGCCAAGGAATCCAAGAGCGAGATGATAGAAGCTAACTTGCGTCTTGTTATTTCCATTGCCAAGAAATACACGAATCGAGGGCTTGCTTTCCTCGACCTTATTCAGGAGGGAAATATGGGGCTTATGAAGGCGGTGGAAAAGTTTGAGTACCGCCGCGGTTACAAATTTTCCACGTATGCCACGTGGTGGATTCGTCAGGCCATTACTCGCTCCATTGCTGACCAGGCACGCACAATCCGCATTCCTGTGCATATGATTGAGACGATCAACAAGCTCATGCGTGTGCAGAAGAAGTTGGTTCAGGATTTGGGGCGTGAGCCGACGCCGGAAGAGATATCGGCCCAATGCAATATGTCCGTGGATCGCGTGCGCAGCGTGCTTAAGATGGCTCAGCAGCCAATCTCCATGCAGCAGCCGGTGGGCGATTCGGATGATACATCTTTCGGTGATTTCCTGGAGGATAAGACAGCCGAAAACCCGATGGACGGTGCAGCTTTTAATTCGCTGCGCGAGAAATTAACCGTGGTGCTCAATACGCTCAATGAACGCGAACGGGCTGTTATTGAGCAGCGCTTTGGCTTACGGGATGGTAACCCACGCACGCTGGAGGAAGTAGGACGTCAGTTTAATGTGACACGCGAACGTATTCGACAGATAGAAGCCAAGGCCTTACGCAAGCTGAGGCATCCCTCGCGTATCCAAAAAATTAAAGGGTTTCTCGATACGTCGAATGCATGATGCGACGGCACAGGTAGGCGACCGCATTTGTTGTTAATGCGGTCGCTCCAATGATACAGGCCCTTGTCTTTTGGGGCGCTTGTGGTAAGATAGAGACGCATGCAGAGGAAGTTTGCCATTGTATCGCTCGGGTGCGCCAAGAACCTGGTAGATTCCGAGGTGATGACGGATGAACTGTTGCGCGCTGGTTACCGCAGGGTGACGCCATCGCGGGCAGATATTGTTGTGGTCAATACGTGCGCCTTTATTGATCCGGCCAAGCAGGAGGCTATCGATACCATCTTTGGTCTTACCCGGGCACGGGCTCAGGGGGAAGCTCCGACCGGGCAGAAGATTTTGGTGGCTGGTTGTTTGGCGCAGCGTTACGCCGATGACTTAGTCAAGCTCATGCCCGAGGTTGATGCTTTTGTGGGCGTCGATCAAGTTGGTCAGATAGAACAGATTGTGAAAGCGATGTTCCTCGGTAAGGGACAGAAGGTATATCGCAGCCAGGTATCCACTCTGGTACCGGATTATGCAGCATCTCGCTTCCGATTGACCCCGGCGCATACAGCTTATGTTAAAATAGCCGAGGGTTGTAACCACGCCTGTGCCTACTGTGCTATACCGCGCATTCGTGGGGGATTCCGAAGTCGTCCGCTTGCCAACGTTCTGCGTGAAATTGAATTATTGGCTGGTGAAGGTACGAAGGAGATCAATCTTATCGCGCAAGATACGACGTACTATGGAAAGGACCGTCCGGCAAGCGGGGATACCTTGGCAAAGTTGTTGCGTGAGGCCAATGGAATATCGGGTGATTTTTATTTGCGCGTGCTGTATACGCACCCGGCGCATTGGGACGAGTCGCTCATTGCCACTTTTGCTGAATGTGAGAAAGTTCTCAAGTACGTTGACATCCCGCTGCAGCATATATCAGACCATTTGCTCGCTGAACAGAGGCGTCGAACAGATGGGGATTCTATTCGGCGCCTGCTTGCGCGATTGCGTCAGGAGATACCGGGTATTGGACTGCGCTCAACTTTCATTAGCGGGCTGCCCGGTGAAACAGAACAGGACCACGCTGAATTATGCGACTTTGTGCGTGAGTTCCGTTTCGAGCGTGCCGGAGTATTCCCATACTCTCGCGAGGAGGGAACGCTGGCTGCACGCATGAAAAACCAGGTGCACCACGCCACCCGCAAGCGCCGTGCAAATGAGCTCAACATGATCCTGGTCGGCATAGCAGATGAGATTGGCAGCTCCTGCGTGGGACGACAGATGCGAGTGTTGGTGGACGCGCCGGGCATTGCTCGCGGCGTTTGGGATGCGCCGGATGTGGATGGGGCCGTGCACGTTGATGCGAGTTTGCCCGTGGGGCAGATTGCCACGGTGCGTATTACCGATTCTATCGCTTATGAGCTTTTCGCAGAGAATAACTCTGCAACATGATTATTCCCATGCGCTATAAGCCCGAGCAGCAGGACGCCACAGATCCCCTTCATTCGCGCCGGGATGTGGAAACGCCTTATGTGCAGGCTCAACCTCAGGCTCGTTTGCGTGCCAGACTTGATGATGAAGAGTTTCAGCCATTGCGAGATGATGAAACTTTTGGTTCTCCCTTGCCGGAGCGCCAATACACTCGTCATCCGCATGAATTGAATCCGATGGATGATTTTCGACGCCCTCCCCAAAAGGGCATGAGTGTATGGCGTGCCCTCTGGCTCTTGATTTCATTCCCGTTTCGCCTCGTCTACTTTTTAACGCGCGCGCTGCCCAAGTTGCTGCGCATTGTCATCAGCCTTTCCTTTGTAGGTTTCGTGTTTGTGGCCATTTTGGCCGTGGTGTATGGCATCAAAGCTGAGCGCTATGACATTGGGGAGATCATGCGTATGCCGGAGCGCACGATTGTGTTGGACCGCAAGGATAACGAGATCGGCACTCTGCATGGCGAAAACCGGCGTCGCATTGAAAACATAGAAGCTGAAGTGCCGCCTTATTTTATTCAGGCGCTCATCATGCAGGAGGACCGTTCCTTTTGGAAGCATGGTGGCATAGATCCACGTGGTGTTCTACGTGCTGTGGCTCAGGTGTTCAAGCACCACCGCACCACTCAGGGGGCCTCCACCCTTACTATGCAGTTGGCAAAAAATACTTACAATCATCGCGAGCGCACCATGGATGCTAAGCTTACCGAGATGGCGCTTGCCCGACGTATGGAGGCCACTTATGACAAAAAGACGATTCTCACTTGCTACATCAACCGCGTGTTTTGGGGGCATACCTTTTTAGGACTCAAGCAGGCTGCTAAGGGTTATTTTAACAAGCAACCGCGTGATCTCACCCTTGGAGAATCGGCTATGTTGGCTGGCATCGTCTGTAGTCCAAATGAGTTTTCTCCCTACCGCAGTCCCAGCTCCGCCAGGGTGCAGCGCGATAAGGTGCTCAAACTGCTGGTGGAGCATGGACATATCACGCGTAATCAATATCACGCTGCATTGGCAGAACCCATTGTGACAGCTCGACCGGCGTTGCGTGGGATGGGCAACTACGCGCTGGACCTTGTGCGCAGTGAGGTGGACCACATCCTGGACATGCTGGATTCTACCCAGCGCCACGTGAAGGAAGACGCCACTTATGCCGGCGGCTTGGTGGTGCGTACAACCCTCGATGTGGATTTGCAGGATGACGTGATGCGTGAGTTGGATACCCGTCTTGTGGATATGTTCGAGAAACGCAGAGCCTGGCCGCATCAGACTCGAGCGCAATTCCAGGCGGCCATCGCCAACCTCAGCCCTGAAGAGGCGGATAAGGCGCGTCCACAGTACATACAGGCCGCATGTGTAGTCATCGACAATGCTACGGGAGCTTTGCTGGCCGTAGTTGGTGGGCGCGACAGCCGGGAATCACCGCTCAATCGAGCTGTACAGAGCCGCCGCCAAGTGGGTTCCATATTCAAGCCTATTGTGTATGCTACTTTTTTTGAGCGTGGTGGGGGGCCGCAGACCCCGGTATCTGATGACCGCATTCAGCCCGGTGAAATTGCTGGAGCTCGCCGCTGGTTCCCTGGTAACTCTGATGGTCGTTTCACTGGGTTTCATCCGGCTGGCTGGGGTTTGCTCAAAAGCCGCAACACGATGTCTGTACGTGTGGGTCAGCGCGCCGGGTTGAATCATGTCATCAACACCGGACTGATGGCTGGTTTCCCGAAGACTGCTAAAAAACCGGGGCCCACCATTTACTTAGGCACGTGGGAGGCTTCGCCGTTGGAGGTTGCATCAGCCTATACCATGTTTGCCAACGGTGGTGTGCGTCCCTCGCCCTACATTATCCAGAGCATTGCGGATGCCGATGGTCATATTCTATGGCGTAATCCTGCCGCTGTGCGTCGGGTTCTCTCTTCGCGTTCGTCCAATGCGGTTTCTTCCATCCTCCAGCAAATTACGAAACCGGGTGGCACAGCCGCCGCCGTGCAACGCATGGGATTCTCCGCCCCATGCGGGGGTAAAACAGGTACTACCAATGCTTACCGTAATGCGTGGTTCTGCGGCTTTACTTCAGATTTGACCGCAGCCGTATGGGTTGGATTCGATCGTCCCGTTACCATTGCTGACAAAGCGTACGGTGGCACAGTGGCGCTTCCGCTCTGGGTGGGTGTCATGCAGTGCGCTGCCACTCGCGGCTACGCGATGGGGGCTATTCGCACTTCTCCGGCTGGTGCCAGGAGGCAGGGTATTCGACTCTGTCGTGATACGGGCATGGTGGCTCATTCCGGCTGTGAGTACCAGGGATCTGCCTACACCGAAACAATGACCGATCTGACCAAGCCCCGTCCTCTCTGTACAAAGCATGATCCCATGGCAGATGAAGTCGACGATTCTTTGCCGGATGATGCGCCCGCCGAGGACCCCGATAATCTGCCGGATGAAGATGTGGCCGAAGAGGTGGAGTGACGAAAGATGATACGGTATGGTCTGTACATTGTACCCAGCAACAGGTATAGTAACGCTATTATTGAGTCATGGCCAAGCCGTACAAAACGTTTCGTGAGCAGGCGCACATCCTGGTGACGCGCGGTATGCAGAGTTCTCGCGGGCTAAGCGTTGATGAGCTGGAAGCAGAGATAGAAAACAAGCTGCGCTACATCAACTATTACCGTATCTCTGCTTACTGGGCTTCATTTTTGGAAACCGGCGACAATGCAGCATCTCCACATTTCCGTCCCGGTACATATTGGGAGACCGTGCTCGTCCTTTATGACTTCGACCGTGACTTACGCGAGCTTCTCTTTAGCGCCATTTCTCAAATGGAGCTTGCCCTGCGTACACAAATTGCACATCAGTGGTCGCTCTACACCCATTCCAGCACTCCGCAAGCTAGTAAAAGCGGAATGCTCGCTTCCTTTTTAACTCGTCAGGAGGGAGTTGTTTCGCCGCATGAGAAATTTATGGCGCGCATCGCCGACAATTTTCGCAAGGATCGCCCGTTATATGCCGGATGGGATGCGGAAATCAAGCAGGGGGCGACGATAGAAACCGTGCCTGTGTGGAGTTTTGTCGAATTCGCCAGCTTTGGTCACTTAGCCGAGCTGTTGCGCTGTGCATTGGAGCCGGAACTTGTGCAACGCATCGCAGAGGCGATGCAGTTCGACAGCGTGGAGTACTTCTTGTTCGGTATCTCCCTGCTTGCCCAGGTACGCAATGCTTGTGCCCACCAATTTCGAGTTTGGAATAGTCGGTGGCTCCACCTGCGCTTTCAGGACGCTCCGGAACCCATCCGCACGGAGTTGGATCGGCTTGCCATCCCCGGCAGCACTGCTGCCGCTCTCACTTTCTGCTGTCGCATGCTGCGCGCCATGGAACCCGATAATCAATGGAAGCAGCGCCTCCTTCAATATTATACGACCGCTTCAGAGACTGTCCCCACTCTATTCCGCGATCTCGGTTTTTTCTCCTCGTCCTGGCATCGGGACCCTCGCTGGAATCTCACATGACAGTTTGGATAGGGATGAGGCATCATTGATGTCGAGACAGAGAAGAGGTTCATGGACTTGTCATGAGCCGGACAATATGGTACCCTTGGGGCATGGAACGGGGAAAGCTCATTGTCTTTGAGGGCGTGGATGGTACCGGGAAGTCCACGCAGATCGATTTGCTGAAGCTCTATTTAGCAGAGCGGGGTAAAAAGGTGGTGACGAGTTTTGAGCCTACGCATGGCGAATGGGGAATGCGTGTGCGTGCGGCGGCGGCTTCCGGGAAGCGTTTAAGTGTGCAGGATGAAGTGGAATGTTTGTTGCGCGACAGGCGTGAGCATGTGGAGCGGTTGATACTGCCGACGTTGGCAGAGAATAAGTGGGTGTTGCTGGATCGCTATTATCCATCGATGATGGCTTACCAAGGGGCGACAGGCGGAGATGTGGCGGAGATACGTCGGCTCAACGAGATTTTTGCCCCGGCTCCCGATTTAGCTTTTTGGCTTGATATACCGGTGCAGGAGGCGCTGCGTCGCATTCAGAACCGGGGGCAGAGGAAAGATGCTTTTGAGCAAGCGGACTTTCTACGGGCCGTAGCGCGCATTTACGGAGCCATGGACATGCCGTGGTGGCGTCGCATTCCGGCCAATGGTGAAATAGCTGAAACGCAGGCACTCATTCGGCGCGAGATTACCATGTGTCTGGAGCCGCAGTGGGCAGGGAGCGATTGACGCCACCATTTTGTTGTTTGATGGCGTGCAGTCGCTGAATGAGCTTGCGCACCAGTTCCGGCTGCTTCGGGGCGAGGTCGTTCTGCTCGGCGGGGTCGGTCGAGAGATCGAAGAGTTGCCAAGATGCGTTGGGAGCCGGCATAAGCTTGTAATGATTGAAGCGGAGGGCCAGATTAGTGGCGTGATTGTGTTCCGGCAATTCGTTGCGTCCCTGCTTGCTAAGTCCACAGAGGGCGGGGAGCATATTTTGACTGTCGAGCATGGAATCTTGAGGAATAGCGGAAAAACCGATGAGATGTGCCAGGGAGCGCGAGATATCCACTTGGCAGATGAGCGCGGCCGACTTGCCGGGTTGCACTACGCCAGGCCAGTGTACGATAAAGGGCATTCGTGTGCCCCCTTCGCGTAAGGTGTATTTGCCGCCGGAGTATGGAGCTGCTGGGTTATGTCCAGCGCAGTCTTGCAGTGCGCCGTCCAGGTATCCATCTGCTATGACTGGACCATTGTCGCTCGTGAAGATGAGTAAAGTTTCCTCTGCTTTGTACCCGGCCTCTGCAAGTGCATTGCGCACGACACCCAAACTATTGTCCATTTGCACCGTCACATCACCTCGGATGCCGAGCTGACTTTTGCCGCGCCAGCGCGGATGTGGGTCGCGTGGTACGTGGATATCATTCGTACAAAAATAGAGGAAGATAGGGTGTCCCGCGTTTTCACGAATGAAACGCACGGCAGCCTCGTTAATGCGATCCGCAATTTCCTGATCATTCCAGAGGGCGGATTTTCCGCCGGACATGTGTCCGATGCGAGAAATGCCAGCGATGACAGTTTTATCGTGTTGCTTATCAGCGCTACGTCCCCAAGGTTTGAGCTGGGTGGCCAGCTGCTCCTCGGTCATATCTGCGGCCGTCACCTCATTGGGGAAACGGAAGGCGGGAGCATAATTCACATGAATAGGATCTGCCGAATCCAGATTTACCACGCGACCGTTTTGAATGAAAACGCAGGGCACACGATCTCCCGTAGCGGCCATGATGAAGGATTCATCAAAACCAACCTCACGCGGAGAAGGCGAAATGAGACCGTTCCAGTTTGTCGGCTTTGCGCCTCGTCCTAAGCCCAGATGCCATTTGCCAATAGCGGCCGTGCGGTAACCCGCAAGCTGCATCATAGCCGGAAGGGTAAGCTGCTCTCCTTTGATGGGCAGAATGAGGCGAGCATCTCCGGGAAGAATGCCCATGCCACGATAACGCCACGCGTAGGTGCCGGTGAGCAGGGAATAGCGCGAGGGAGTGCATACACTGCTGGTGCTGTGGGCATCTGTGAAGACAAGGCCCTGTTGCGCGAGGGTTTCCAGATGAGGGCAAGGAACCTTGGCGCAACCATAGGCAGAAGTATCGTTGTAGCCCAAGTCATCGGCATAGAAGATAATAATGGCGCGGGGCTTGGGTAAACGTTCGGCTTGTGCCGACACGGCAGCACAGAGCAGGGTAATCCCCAGGATGACACGAAGCAGGGTTTGCATGGGCACAGAATGCAAGCCGTCTTACATATTCACTTGGTAGAGTGGTTTGTTGTTGGCGGCATCCAAGATGGCAAAGGCTTCGCGATGAATGGATGGATCCGAGCGGAAGATGAGGCGACCAGCACACTGGCGCTCCAACTCCAGGAGCAGGTTGGCATCCTCATTTTTGAAGCGAGAGAGCACGCTGCTGTTCACTACGACAATCATATCGCCAACGGACTCGCGGTAGCGCATGATGGTGGCCTTCAATTGCCGTTGAATCTCCACGCTCATCGTCATTACGCTCTTGATGCGTCCTCGCCCGTGGCAGTACGGACAATAGTCGTTCACATAGTCGAGCAGCGATTCATTGAGGCGCTGACGCGTCATTTCCATGAGTCCGATTGGGGTAATTTGCATCACCTGTGTCTTGGCTTTATCGCGTTTCAGTGCGTCTTTCATAGCCTTGTACACAGCTTGTTGATCTTTGCGATGCCGCATATCAATGAAGTCCACGACAACGAGGCCGCCTATGTTGCGCAAGCGAAGTTGCCGGGCAATTTCGCGGGCAGATTCAAGATTCGTTTCCAGAATGGTTTTATCCAAGTTTTTGTTGCCTTTGTTGCGTCCGGTGTTAATATCAATAGCAATGAGCGCCTCAGTCTCATCAATGACGAGATAGCCGCCGCAGGGGAGGAGCACTTGGCGTTGGAATGCCTCGTTGATTTGCTTTTCGATGCCGAGTTCTTCGAAGATTGGCTGGGTAGTGGGGTGATATTGGATATGGCGTTTGGCGCGGCGCGAAATTTTACCGGCAATTTCCTGCATGCGCTGGGTTGTTTCCTGATTATCACAGAGGATGGTGTCCACGTTGTCGGTGAGGAAATCACGGGCAGTGCGTTCAATGAGGTCGGGCTCACGGTACACACAATGAGGATTGCGGTTAGCGGCAAACTTTTCCTCCACTTCGTGCCATTGTTGAAGCAACATGGCAAGATCGCGCACAAAGTGACGGAAACGTTGTCCCTGCGCCACAGTGCGCATGATGATACCCATGCCGTCCGGTACATTGAGTTTTTGTACAATTTGGCGCAGCCGCAGTCGCTCCTTCGGGTCGTCAATTTTGCGCGAAATACCGAATTGGTCGGTAAAGGGCATGAGCACGATATAGCGTCCAGCTAGTGAGATATTGGTAGTCACACGAGGCCCTTTGGAGCTGATGGGTCCCTTGGTCACCTGCACCATAATTTCAGAGCCGATAGGGTAGATATCAGGGATGTCCCTGCTGGTGATTTTCTTTTGTTGACGGCGGGGGCGACCCTCTTTATGGATTTCCTCCAACGAGGAATCTAGTGCAAGAGGCAGAGCATCCCAGAAGTGCAGAAAAGCATTTTTTTCGTAGCCAATGTCCACAAACATGGCCTTGAGTCCGGGCTCAATGTTTTTTACACGGCCTTTGAAAATGCCGCCCACAATGTTGTCTTCCCCTTCGCGTTCGATGCTGTACTCCTCCAGTACGCCATCTTCCAATAGGGCAACACGGCGTTCAAGCTTTTCGGAGTTGACGATAATAGTAGTACCTTCCTTCGGGTTGGGTTCTCCGAACCCGAAAAGGCGTTTGACAGTATTGATCATTTTTCTAAAAGTCTTCAAAACAATTTTCATGACGGGTCGTGCAAGCGCGCAGGAGTGCACTCGCAACGCAAGCAGTCGATGTCCATCCCGGAGCGGGAGGCAGCTGCTGTGTTAATCGCTATTGCGGAACAGGGCATCGCTCTCCTGTAAGCATTTGCCTGTGCCTTCTGCTACGGCGCTCAGCGGATCCTCCGATATCTCAATCGGCAGTCCAGTTTGCTCGTGCAACAACTCGCGAAGCCCTTGCAACAGGGCGCCGCCGCCCGCGACAGTAATGCCCCGATCATACAAATCGCTCGCCAGCTCCGGCGGGCAGTGGTCGAGGGTTTGTCGCACGGCGTTCACGATGATATCAAGCTTATCCTGCAGCGCCTCTCGCACTTCTTCCGAGCGGACCGACACTGTTTTTGGCAGGCCGGTCCCGCGGTCGCGGCCACGTACCTCCATTGTCAATTCCTTTTGCAGCGGATGGGCAGAGCCTATTTGAATTTTGATATCCTCCGCCGTTCGAGTGCCGATGAGCAGATTGTGAGCAGTCTGCATGTGACGTACAATGGCGTCATCAAGTGCATCCCCGCCACATTTTTCAGACTGGCTGTGGACAATGCCGGAAAGCGAGATGATAGCTACCTCAGTGGTGCCGCCTCCAATGTCCACAATCATATTGCCAAGGGGTTCATTGACAGGAAGACCCGCGCCGATAGCGGCGGCCATGGGTTCCTCAATGAGCTGCACCTGACTGGCTCCGGAGTTGTAGGCAGATTCCTCAATAGCCCGGCGTTCCACCTCTGTGATGCCGCTGGGATGGGCAATGAGGATACGTGGCCCGCGCACACTGCGGTGCTGGATGGCCTTCTTGATGAAATAGCGCAGCATGTTTTCTGCCACATCGAAATCAGCTATGACACCGTCCTTAAGCGGGCGGATGGCCAAGACGTTGCTCGGTGTGCGTCCAAGCATGCGTTTGGCTTCTTCGCCCACGGCTACCACCTTGTTGCCCTTCATGGCAACCACAGATGGTTCACGAAGCACAATACCCTGATTTTTAATGTAAACTAGGGTGTTAGCTGTGCCGAGGTCAATCCCGATATCCGTCGAGAACAACCCGATAAGTTTTTTGAAAAACTGAAGCATGTGATAAGAAGTGAGTTAGGGTGCATCATTTAGCCGTGTGAACCTTTCCCGCCGGTTTGCGGTCAAGCCTCAAGCCCGCGTGCGCGCGAGCGAGACGCACCCGCGCGCCAGTATAGAGGGGGCTTGACGAGCTGTCAAGTCTATATTTTAGCCCGAGGGAGCAAAAAAAGGTTGAAGATTTGATTTTTTATACTGGAGCGCAATCCATTTCGGAGCATAAAACGTATGAAGGAATTGACAAATAAGCGCAGGGCAGAGTATGATGAGCGCGTGCGTGGACGGAGCAAAGATGAATTGAGAGGAAAAGGGCGAATCTCTTCCCCCGCACGCGGGTCGTTTACGCATTTGGACAATAAAATTGCGCCGACCGAGAGCTCCGGATGGCTTAGGCCATGGGTGCAACTGAAGTATTTTACGTACAATCCGGCAGTGTACCCCCGTATGCTGGGAGCGGTAAGCCCCGGGGCACAGCCGGGCTGTCTGATTCACGTGTACGATAAAAACGGGTCATATTTCGGCACGGGCTTTTGGAACTCGAAGTCGCGTACGCCGCTGCGTATGCTGCACCATGGGGCGGAGCCCATTGGCGAGGAGCATTTGTTGCAAGCGCTTGCTTCAGCTGTTGATTGGCGCCGCCAGTGGTTGCCGGAGGACACTAATACTTGCCGCCTGGTCCATGGGGATTCAGATGGTCTCGGAGGTTTGGTGGTGGATCGCTATAATGATGTGTTGAGTGTGGAAGTGAGTGTGTTGGGTGTGTGGCAGCGGCTGGAGAAATGGCTTCCGCTGCTCCACGAACTGTGCGGTACCAAACGGCATGTCGTACAGGTGGATGCCGGGATCGCGCGTATGGAGGGAATTGATCCTGCCTCCGCTCCTCCCGCCGAACCCGTGCGGCGCGTGCGCATCATGGAACATGGCGTAAACTTTGAAGTGGACTTCGAGCATGGTCATAAGACCGGTTTTTTCTGTGATCAACGAGAAAATCGTCTCAAGCTTTCGCGCATGGTTCAGGGTAAGACTCTGCTGGACCTGTGTTGTTATTCTGGCGGATTTTCCATTTACGCTAAATTGTTGGGTGGTGCGGCAGAGGTGACGGCCGTTGATTTGGACGAGGCCGCCATAGCCATGGCGATAAGAAATGCCAATATCAACTCGCGCCGTGGCCCTTTGCGTATTGATTTTGTACATGCAGATGCTTTTACGTACGCGCGACAAATGATTCGCAATGGGCGGCAATTTGATGTGGTGCTGCTTGACCCGCCTAAGCTGGTCATGGGACGCGATGAGGCGCGCGAAGAGGGCATTAAAAAGTACCGCGATCTGAACATGCTGGGCCTGCAGTGCGTGAAGACGGGCGGCTTGTTTGTAACATGCTCGTGCTCCGGGCTATTGAGTGTGACGGACTTTGAAAACATCGTCATCCATGCGGCACAGCGACTTGGTCGACGTTTGCAGGTATTGGAGACAAGCGGTCCCGGTTGGGATCACCCATACTTATCCACCTATCCCGAGGGGCGCTACTTGAAGGTGCTTTGGGCCCGCGTTGTGTCATGATCACTACCTTGGCCATAGGCTTATCACTGGCGCTTTTGCTGGGTATTGCCGCGCAGAAGCTCAAACTTTCACCGTTGGTGGGATATTTGGTGGCCGGCATGTTGGTGGGTGCGTTATTTGTGACGGAGCAATCGGGCGGCAGCACCTTGTGGGGCATTGCCGTGGATGCCTCCACAGTGAATGACTTCTCGCATATCGGCGTGGTGTTACTGTTGTTCGGAGTAGGGCTGCAGTTTCATTTCAAGGATCTATTGGCTGTTCAAGCCGTGGCTTTGCCAGGAGCTCTTGTGTGCATGGTGACGCGTGCACTGCTCGGCGCAGTGTTTTACTACTGGTTCGTGCAGGATTCCGGATGGTTATCTGCCATACTTTTTGGTGCGTGTATGTGCGTAAGCAGCACCGTGGTGCTTACCCGTGTGCTGGCGGACAACAAAGTGCTTTCTACACCTGCAGGTCATACGGCGCTTGGTTGGCTTGTGGTGGAAGATATTTTTACAATTGTTCTGCTGGTGCTCATACCGGTCTTTTTTGGAGGAGAATCTTTGGGGTCGGCGCTTGGTTGGCTTGTGGTGAAGTTGGCTCTGTTGGTATTCTGTGTTGCCTTTTTGGGAAAGCGTATCATTGAAAAAACGCTGACGTATGTGGCGCGCAGTACGAGCGATGAGCTTTTTACACTCTCGGTATTGGTCATTGCGTTGGGTATTGCGGTGCTCTCTTCAACGGCTTTTAATATCTCGCTGGAGTTTGGCGCCTTTCTTTCTGGTATGGTAGTGGGGCAGAGCAAGTTTGCAGCGCGAGCTGCCTCAGATGCACTGCCCATGCGCGATGCCTTTGCGGTGCTCTTTTTCATATCGGTGGGCATGGAGTTTCGCGGTGGGGAGCTCATTGAGCATTGGCAGCTTGCGCTCAGTGCGATCTTGCTTACGTTTTTTGCTAAGCCGATAGTGGCGTACATCATGGTGCGCATGCTGCGTAAGCCGAGCCGCATGGCCCTCATGGTGGGGACATCTCTCTCGCAGGTGGGTGAGTTTTCTTTCATCCTTGCCTCACTCATCGCCGGTACCTATGGGTTGTTGCCAAATTACGCGGTGAATGTGATTACGGGCACGGCCATCATCACCATTACATTGAATGCTGCTCTCTACCGTTTCGTGCCTCGTCTCGTCCAATACTTTGAAGACCGTGGCATTGGCGTGAAACAGAGTTCCGGCGAGCTTCCCGCGCCGACAGAGGATGTTAACCGCGTGATTATGGTAGGCTATGGCCCCTGTGGGAAAATTCTCACCGATATTTTATCCTCCTACCATGTGGAAGTGGTGATCATTGAGATGAATATTGATACCGTTACACGACTCACCAAGCAGGGGAGGCTTGTCCTGCATGGCGATGCGCGTCAGCGTACCATTCTGAAGCTGGCAGGGGTGGAGAAGGCTCGCGCCATCATGATTACTTCCTTTGCGGCGCCAACTGCTGAGATTACATCCGCTGCACGCAGTATTTCCCCTGACATTGCGGTGATGGCTTACACGGCCTACCACCAGACAGCCTTTGCTTTGCGCAAAGGAATGCCCAAAGGAGATGAGAACTCGCTTTTCTTTTCTGGTGAGGAAGAAGTAGCTTTGGCCATGACGAGTACGTTGCTCACTTATTTTGGCGCGACAGAAGAACAAATTGCGCGCGAAACAGCTCACGCAAGGGACAGTTTCACGCGTACTGCCATCCGCAGAATGAGGACGTGGAAGACGCCACATCGCGCTTGAGTTTTTGCCAGGTACGGTGTATACTGAGAGGCCCTGCCATATGGCTGAAAACAGCTCCATAAGCCCGATGATAGATCAGTATCTGCGCATGAAGCAGACGCTGCCGGATGATGTATGGCTGTTTTTTCGATTGGGGGATTTTTATGAGATGTTTTTTGAGGACGCTGTGGCATGCTCGCAGGCGCTGGGACTCACCCTTACGAAGCGACAGAGCATTCCGATGTGCGGCGTACCATACCATGCGGCAGAAAGCTATATCAGTAAAATTGTGAAGCTTGGCAAGCGCGTGGCCATTGCGGAGCAGATGACCGTCCCCGTGCCGGGTAAGTTGGTGGAGCGCGAAATTACGCACCTCATTTCTGCCGGTACTTTGGCGGATATGAACTTGCTTGCTGCGGATGAGCATAATTACATTGTGGCTTGCTATCGCGATAAAAAGAGCTGGGGACTCGCATGCGCTGACCACAGTACGGGTGAGTTTACGGTGGCGGATTATGCCACGCTCGCGGATTTGGCGGAAGAGGTGGCGCTGCTGCGCCCGCGTGAGTTGTTGGTGAGCGACGAGCAGGCGGAGCTTTTCAGTGCTTTGCCTGTCACACTCAAATACGATGGCTACACTTTTTTGCCCACGTTGGCACGCAGTTCGCTGGAAACGCATTTTCATGTGCATTCGCTGGAGGGATTTGGCTGCGCGCATTTGGGCGCAGCGTTAGGTGCGGCGGCGGCCATTTTGCACTACTTGAAAAACCAACTACGACGCAGCACAGATCATTTGTTGCGGCTTAGCCTGCGTCCGACGGCACGTGTTGTACTGATCGATGCTGCCAGCCGACGTAATTTGGATTTGGTGGAGGCGCGTGGCGGGTCGAAGAACACTTTGCTGGGTGTGCTGAACAACACGGGCACCCCCATGGGAGCCCGCTTGCTGCGCGAGTGGCTGCTGCATCCCATTTGCGACCTAGAAGAACTTACGCGTCGGCAGGATATCATCGCTGCCTTTTTGGCAGAGCCTTTTTTGATGAGCCAACTGCGCGATTCTCTCAAAAAAGTGCGTGACTTGGAACGCCTCTCTTCCAGACTCTCACAAGGAGCTGGGAATGCGCGAGATCTGCTGGGCTTACAGTTCTCTCTCGGTATGCTGCCTGATGTGTTGCAGGATTTGACGCCGCTCAGTGAAAAGCAAGCTAATTTGGTAGCGTTGAGCTCAGATATTGGCGACTTCTCTGAGCTTACGCAGTTGCTTTCTCGCGCATTGGTGGATGACCCGCCGACGACTATCAAGGATGGCGGCATGATCCGGGATGGTTACGATGAGCGGCTTGATGAGTTACGCCACGCCTCTCGTGATGGCAAAATGTGGCTTGCAGAAATGGAGGCCAAGGAGCGTAAGACTACCGGTATTGATTCCCTGAAAATACGCTATAACAGCGTGTTCGGCTACTATATTGAGGTGACGAAAGCCAACCTTTCGAAAGTGCCTGAGCACTATCGCCGCAAACAGACGCTCGCCAATGCCGAACGTTTCGTCACGGACGATCTCAAAAAGATGGAGAGCACCATTCTGGGAGCTGATGAACGAGCGCGACAGCTGGAATACGAGATATTTTGCAAGTTACGCGAAGCGGTAGGCGAACATTTAACCGAGATCCAGCAGAGCGCCGCAGCGTTGGCCCAGTTGGATGTGCTGCTCAGCCTTGCTGAAACCGCACGCTTGCACAATTACTGCCGCCCAGTACTCGACAACTCGCGCCAGCTCCATATCTTGGATGGTCGTCACCCGGTTATTGAACGTGTACAGCAGGATGCTTCTTTCGTGCCCAATGACACCGAAATGGAAGAAAAGGCTAACCGTCTCATTATTCTGACCGGACCGAATATGGCGGGTAAATCCACTTATATACGTCAAGTAGCGCTCATCACGCTGATGGCGCAAATGGGGTCGTATGTGCCGGCGCGCGAGGCGCACATCGGTCTCGTGGATCGTATTTTCTGCCGCGTGGGCGCTAGTGATGATATAGCCGGAGGGCAGTCGACTTTCATGGTAGAAATGAGTGAGACTGCGCTTATCTTGAACAACGCCGACGAGCGCTCATTGGTGATTCTCGATGAAATCGGGCGCGGTACGGCTACTTACGATGGGCTTTCCATTGCGTGGGCGGTGGCTGAGCATTTGCATGATGTCGTGGGGGCACGTACGCTCTTCGCCACGCACTACCATGAGATGGTGGATCTACAAGCCACCCACTCAGCCATTGCCAATTGGCATGTGGAGGTGCGCGAGTGGCACGACGAGATCATTTTCTTGCGCAAGGTGCTACCGGGGCCGGCTGATAAATCCTATGGCATTCAAGTGGCGCGGTTGGCGGGGCTGCCCGCTACGATTATCGAGCGGGCTAAGCGTATTCTTACTCATTTGGAGATGAGCGCTTCAATGCGTGAGCCTTCTCCGGAAAGATCACGATTAAGGAAACGTGCCAAAAAGACCCCGGTGGATTTGCCGGAGGCCACCCCACCGGCTGATATAGCCCAGCTTGATCTCTTCGACAAGCTTGACCCGGGGATCTAGCTCTCATGCTGCTTACGCATACGAAAGCTTATGGGAATGTGACGAAACCCAGTGCACAGCACATGGGGAACGGGTGGCGTAGATATTGCAAAGTTAAATCTTTGAGGATATTTTTTCCTGGCATCCCTTTGCGTTCGCTTTCTTGTGTGTGGGGGGGGTAAGCGATATAAATGT
This sequence comes from uncultured Akkermansia sp., assembly GCA_947632055.1. Taxonomy (GTDB): domain Bacteria; phylum Verrucomicrobiota; class Verrucomicrobiia; order Verrucomicrobiales; family Akkermansiaceae; genus Akkermansia. The sequence continues at coordinate 2,464 of CANRNS010000025.1, read as the reverse complement.
TCAAAAGTTGCACAATGTCAGAATTTTGTATATATTAAATGCGTTTTTCCGCGGAAACTATACTTGACGAGTGCAATTGGCATACGCTACAATAACACAGGGAGGCAGAGCGAGGAAGTCATTTCCAACTTCTCAAAGACGAAGACATATCATGAAAAAACCTTATAATGTATGCTTTGCGAGTGATGGGAGAGGGGTGTTGCAGCTATCGGTTGCTGCATGGTCTCTCGTCAGTTGTGCGCGGGAAGATACCACGTACAACATTTGGTTATTGGGGGATCATATTCCAATGAATGAGGTCGAACAAATAGAAAAGCTTGTGAAAAAAGCTGGGGGGCGACACAGCGTCTCCTACGTGGAGATCGGGGATATGTTGCCAGATGATTTAGACATTAAAGATCGTTTGCCTCGCGCTACTTGGGCACGCATTTTCGTCCCCCGTATGCTGCCAAATGTAGACAGAGTTCTTTACTTGGATATCGATGTGCAGATTTGTCGGGACCTTACCGAATTGATGGAAACGGATCTTGGCAGCTGCGTTATAGCGGGTGTCCTGGAGGGAGTTCCTGTGGATGGGAAGGAATTCTTTCCGGAATTGGGGATGCCACACACCTGTGTAGGGTATTTTAATGCGGGGGTCTTACTCATGGATCTGGCTACTATGAGAGAGGAAAACCTTGTTGAGAAAATTCTTTTGTTCGTTCAAGGGCATCGTGAACGACCCCTCAATGCCTTGGACCAAGATGCGATCAATGGAGCTCTCTACGACCGCATTTTACCCGTCCACCCCCGCTGGAACTGGTGCGATGGCAACACTCGTCGCATTCTCGTCATGAAACCCGGAGTGGAAAGAGAAAGAGGCTATACCCTTCGTCAAATGGCAGAAGCGGCCCATAATCCTGCAATTTTGCACTTCTGGGGACAACATAAACCTTGGCGCTACAATTACAGGATGGAAGGTAAACGTTATGAGAGGTGTATGAGAGAGGCGGGATTGCTTAAGGAGCGTTCCCTACCCGGATTTTCTGTGAAGGCCTTTTTCAAAAAAATAACTCATGCTCCCCTTTACGCGATTGTTCGCATGCGCTTGCGTCGGCTTTGCTCTCGTTATGGTGTAGGAAACGAGGAATGATCTTGACGCTCGGCAACTGCAACGAGCAACGCGGGAGATTGCGGTTGTTTTGTGAAAAGGCAAAAAGCGGGAGACTCTTTGGAGTCTCCCGCCTGCATGAAAAAGTGATGCAACGAATCAGATGGAGTCGCCCAGCTTCTTCATCGCCTCGGCGGCACGATTGGAATAACCCCATTCGTTGTCGTACCAGCCGCATACCTTCACCATGTTGCCGCCTACCACGTAGGTGAAGCCGGCATCGAAGATGCAGGAGTGCGGGTTGGAGACGATGTCCTGGAGAACGAGGGCCTCTTCTGAGTACTCAAGGATGCCCTTGAGCGGGCCTTCCGCCGCTGCCTTCATAGCGGCATTGACTTCTTCCACCGTCACATTTTTCTTCAGGATGGCCACGAAGTCGGTAAGGGAACCCGTTGGAGTGGGCACGCGGAAAGATGCGCCGTTGAGCATGCCTTTCAGCACGGGAATCACTTCGCCGATGGCTTTGGCCGCGCCGGTGGTGGTGGGGATGATGTTGATGGCGGCGGACCGCATGCGACGCGGATCCTTGTGCGGGAGATCCAGGATGCGCTGATCGTTGGTGTAGGAGTGGATGGTGCTCATCATGCCCTTTTCAACTCCAAAGGTATCATTGAGTACCTTGACCATTGGGGAAAGGCAGTTCGTGGTGCAGGAGGCATTCGATACGATATTGTGCTTAGCCGGGTCGTACTCCTGATCGTTGATACCAATGCAGAAAGTGAGATCCGGGTTCTTGGCGGGGGCGGAGATAAGAACCTTCTTGGCTCCGGCTTTCAAGTGACCCTCGGCCTTAGCGCGGTCAGTGAAGAGCCCCGTGGACTCCAGCACGACATCGACACCCAGTTCCTTCCAAGGCAACTGATCCGGGCCCAGCATGCCGCCCAGAATCTTGATGTCGTGCCCATTTACCACCAAGGTATCCTCACCTTTAATTTCTACCGTGCCTTTGAACTTACCCTGCGTGGAGTCATACTTGAGCAGGTGAGCGGTTGTCTCGATAGGAGTAAGGTCGTGGATTGCAACCACTTTCTCGAGTTCGGACTGGGACATAGCGCGAAGCACGTTGCGCCCGATGCGACCGAACCCGTTAATAGCGTATTTAGCCATAGTAATAAGATCTGTTGATTGTTAGTATGTCGCCCACTGACCCACCCGGCCCAGCAGGGCGGAGGAAGTTTAATCTTTTTGCACCCACAAGTCAATACAAATTTGCACATTTTTTGTTTTGTTTTGCAACTGTCGCATTGCCTCAAAAATAAAGTCACCGAAGGGTCGCCAAAAACGGGAAAAGAGAATTTCCTGAATGCTTGATGC
>CANRNS010000024.1 GCA_947632055.1 uncultured Akkermansia sp. | reverse complement strand
TCTAGCATGCTTTGAACTTCTTGGCACCCTTTTTTGTGCCAAGAACCTGTTGCATTTAATTTTGCAATCCACAAAAATGAGGAAATGAAGAAAAAAAGATTGACAATCGAGGTGTATTGGAGTGTACTATGTGTATCGGCAAGTGTACGAAAGGATATGTCGAAGGATCGAACAGTGCTTTTTACTGGAAACGTGACGCATAAGCTGGACCCGAAGAGTCGGGTGGCCATACCGGCGAGCTGGCGCGCGGCGCAGGGGGAGATATTAGTCCTCATTGAAGCGCACAGTGAGAGTCATCGTGTATTGAAGTGCTACACGCAAGAGAGTTTTGCCGAGAAGATAGGAGCAATACGGGAGCACGCTCGGGAACAGCAAATACCACCCGGGGAGGTTGATCAATACGTGGGGAAGATCACGGGGTGCAGTTTTGAGGCTGAGGTGAGCGCACAGGGAAAATTGCTGATACCTAAGCCACAGAGAGAACGATTGAAGTTGGCGGAAACGGCCACGATTGTGGGGCGCGGCACATTTTTTGAAATCTGGAACCCGGCTGATTACGAGAGCACGCATACGGCGGATGCGCTCAGCAAGCTGAAGCTCGACCAACTCTTCCACATTCTTTCATGAGTAAGCAGGAGGCAGAGTGTTGGGCAGCGCCTCATCCGCCCGGCGGGCGCACATGCTACCGCGTGGTTATGTGGCTGATCGATGCTGTGGATGAGCAGATGTTGATTGATTGCAGGCGTAAGCGCACCGAGATTGTGCAGCGTATGCAGCAGGCCGGCGTGCGCGGCGCCCGGGGCGTGCTGTCCGAGGCGCAGCGCGAGTTGCAAACCATCAACCGGAACATTTGCCGGGCCGCGTTTGATTTTTTTACGCGCGCGCAGGGGGTGCGCGTGGGCGAGCTGCGCGCGGCGCTGCACGCTGATGCCGGTGTGCTGGGCTACAGGTTGGGTGATGCTGCCGCAGAGGTGTGGCTGGAGCTCGTGGATGAGGAGGGAGTGGGTGAGCATATAGCGCGTTGGCAGGCTGCGCTGCCCGATGTTTCGTGGTGTGCAGAAAGCATCGTGGAGCAAGTCTCTTCCCAAGATGTGACAGACATGCTGCAAACAGCTCATGCAGCCGGTGCAGAGTGCGCAGAGGAAGCAGCGGAGAATGTTGCGGAGTTCTCCCACACCACGGTGCTGCTGGAGGAGGCCTCTTCGGCTCTTCAGGCTGCCCAGGGCAAGGTGATGGTGGATGCCACTCTGGGCGGAGGGGGACACAGCGAGCGGCTCTTGCAGGCAGGGGCGAGCGTGTGGGGAATCGACCAGGATCCGGCGGCGCGTGCCGCGGCGCGCAGGCGGCTGGCTGACTACGGGGAGCAGATGCATGTGCTGGCGGGCAATTTCCGGCATATCAAGACGCTGCTGCACAGCCATGGTGTGGATGCGGTGGATGGCGTGTTGGCAGATTTGGGGATATCTTCTCCTCAAGTGGATACAGCGGAGCGTGGATTTTCTTTCATGGCGGAGGGGCCGTTGGATATGCGGATGGACCCGATGCTGCCCCGCAGTGCGGCGGATATTGTGAATGAGGCGAGCGAGACGGAACTGGCCGATATCCTGTGGAAGTACGGAGAGGAACGGGCATCGCGTGCCATTGCCCGCCGCATTGTGCAGCAGCGTGAGCACGGACGCATTGTCACCACCACTCAGCTGGCGGGTATTATCAGCTCCGTGTCGCCCCGCAGGGGCAGACAGCATCCGGCCACGCGCAGTTTCCAGGCTCTACGTATTGCGGTGAATGATGAGTTGGGCGCACTGGATGAGTTGTTGAGCGGAGGCCTTTCCATGCTGCGTAGCGGTGGGCGCATGGCCATCATCACCTTCCACAGTTTGGAAGATCGCAAGGTGAAGCAATTTTTCGAACGTGTGACAAAACCGGAAATCGACCGGCCTGAGTGGACGCAGCCGCGCCCGAATCCGGAATACTCGGCTCGCAGCGTCACCCGCAAACCTATGGTGCCCGGGGAGGCTGAATTAACGGTCAATCCGCGCTCTCGTAGTGCGAAACTGCGCGTTATCGAAAAACTTTAAGACCAATGAGGCGACAAAAAAAATCACGATATGGGGATCGAGTAAGCTTCGGCTTCCTGGTGTGGATGGTGGCTTTCGCTGTGATCGCCACCGCCATGGGCGTGTCCTACGCTGTCCTGAAAAATGAGCAGGTGGCGGAGCGCACGGAAATCAACAAACTCAATCGCGAAATTGCCGTCTGCCGAATGAACGCCAATCAATATCGTGCCAAAACGGATGCTCTTACCAACCGCTGGGCCATGCGTGAACGTCTGGCGCATGACGGCTCCGCATTGCGTGATATCCTCCACAGTCAAATAGAAATTGCTCGCAGCACGCGGCAAGATGCTCCCCTTCGCTCCACTGCTGCCCGTTAAAAATCACATCATCGTCCATGAAGACAAGAATCCCCTTTGCCAATCGATGCGCCTGGCTATGCGTGCTGGTGCTTGGGGTTTCTTGCGTGATTACCCATCGCTTGGTGGAATTGCAGGTGGTAGATTCCGGGAATCGTGGTCGAATTGCCGCCGATGAATTGATCGAGAAAGAGCGCATCCCAGCCCAACGCGGGGTGATTATGGACCGCAATGAGGAAATTCTCACCAACAATATCCAGAATGCCGAGTTGGTGGCCAACCGTTACCATTTGCGTGAGTTGACGGCGGTGGTGGACGGCTTAGCCTACAACCAGGTGAGTCATACGGCGGAATGGGCGCAGACTAAGGATGTCGGTGCGCGCAGCAAAATGCTTGCAAAGAAACGCGCCGAACTTTTGGATTACGCCCGTCGCCGCATAACGCCCGAGGAAAAGGCCGCCTTGCGTCGTCAGCTGGGTTCATCGGATGCCAAGACAAATCGTATGCTTGAGTACGATCCTGAGGTGTGCGACTACTATTATCGGTTGCATGACCGATTGGTGGCTGAGTTGCTCTTTCCTTACCTTTGCCGTGTGGAAAACGCAGAAGACAACTCGACTCGTCGCGGCAGAACTTACGCCACGCGCGAGGATATCATTGAACGAATTGCTCAGACTGCCACTGAGCAGTACAATCGGCAAGCTGAAAAAAAGGGGGAGCCTGCTCGTCCGCTGCGCAATCAAATCATCTTGGCCAAGGGGCTTAATCTGGATACGGCGGAGCGCATCAGGGAGACGCTTGTGAAGGCGCACGTGCGCGGCATTATGGTGCAGGCCAATCCGAAACGATCCTACGTGATGCCCGAGATGCTTTGTCACGTGTTGGGATATGTGGATCACGAAAATCGCGGCATGAGCGGTGTGGAGGAGTATTTTCAGAGTTATCTGGCGGGGGTGGACGGCATGCGCGAATACCGCCACAATGCGCGCGGGCAGATTTTGCCCAATGAAGATGACCGTTATTTAGCTCCCAAACACGGTCTGAATCTTCGGCTGACAATTGATATGCGCCTGCAAGCCATCTGCGAGCAGGAATTGGATCGCGGTATGCGTCACTACCGCGCTAAACGCGGCTGCATGATTGTGGTGGAACCGCATACGGGAGACATCCTCGCTATGGTGAGTCGCCCTTCCTTTAATCTGAATACAAAGGAACTTATCACTCCCGAGGGGACGTTCAAGCGCGGTAGCGTCAAGGATGCGAAGGGCATGCCTGTGACGGGGGATTTCAACTTTGCATGCCAGACTCGCTACGAGCCCGGTTCTACTTTCAAATTGATAGCTGCCACAACTGCTGTGGACAAGCACATCATGCGTATCGACACACCGGTGAATTGCTCGCCGTTCAGCGTGGGCTTCGGCAGCAATCCAATCAATGACGGTCGCTTCAACTACGGCACGCAGCCATTGTATGGTGTGCTCAAAAAGTCGAGCAATCCGGGAGCGGCTCGCATCGCTCTGGCCTGCAAATGGCCCAATTACAGAGAGTATATTCGACGCTATGGGCTGGATAAACCCGTGGGTATCGATTTGCCCAGCGGCGGCGCTTGTTTGTTGGCGGATGGCAATAACATTGTCAACTTTTCTCGTATCGCCTATGGTTACTCGGTGTCTGTCTCTCCGCTGCACATGGCAATGGTCTATGCTACCGTGGCGAACGATGGGGTACGTATGAAGCCGCGCTTGATCGATAAAATTATTGCGGCTGACGGTACGGTGTACGATGAGTGTAAGCCGCAGGAGGTATGTCGTGTGATGACGAGTGAGACAGCCCGTGATTTACGCCGAGCTTTGCGCAGCGTGACCGAAAGCAGTGGTCAGGGAGGTCGTGGTACGGCTACTGCAGCGGCTATTCCTGGGTTTCTCATCGGAGGTAAGACTGGCACTGCCAAGAAGGTGAAAGAAAAGGGCGGTTATTACGAAGGTCTCTATACTGTGTCTTTTGCGGGGGTGTTGCCCATTGATAACCCGCAACTCGTTGTGATGACCGTCATCGATGAACCACACCCCACAGATTGCAATCCCGGCGGTGGCACGGTGGCTGCGCCTATTTTCCGTCAAGCGGCAGAACGATTTATCAATGTCCTGAACATACAGCCAAATGACCCCGTGGCATACGAGCGTTACCGCAACAGCAAAGACCGCACGGCTCAACACCCCTATTCTTCCAACCCATGATGAATCATAAACAACTTTTTTCGTTGCTTCCCGATGCGGTGGTTACCGGTACGCTTCGTCGCACCATTGGCCAGCTCACTGATGACAGCCGCAAAGTGACTCCCGGCAGCGCTTTTATTGCTGTACGCGGCAGTAAGTTTGATGGGCACAGCGCTATTCCCAAAGCAATCAGTAGCGGTGCGGTGGTCATCGTGGCTGAGCAACCGTGTCCGGCCGGCGTTGAGGAAAAGGGAGTATGCTGGATTCAGGTGAGCGATACGCGCCAGGCCTGCGGTTTGTTGATGAGCGCATGGCGTGGATTTCCCAGCCAGCAGCTTGTCACGTTGGGAGTGACGGGAACGAATGGCAAGACCACCATCACGTACTTGTTGCACCACATTCTGCGCAGCACGTGGCAGAAAGCCGGGCTCATCGGCACGGTGCTTTACGATGACGGCGCGCGGCGCATAAACTCGCACAATACCACGCCGGGCAGCGCCGAGCTGCAGCGTATGATGGCTGATATGGTGCGCAACGGTTGCCGCGCGGTGGCCATGGAGGTTTCTTCCCACGCGCTCGATCAGCAGCGCACGGTCGGCACCGATTTTCGCGTGGGTATTTTCACCAATCTCACCCAGGATCACCTGGATTACCATGGAGACATGGAAAAGTACTACCAGGCGAAAAAGAAGCTCTTTACCGGCATGGCTCTGCGGATGGATCGAAAGGCGGTGGCAGTTATCAATATTGATGATCCGTACGGGCGTCGATTGGCGGAGGAGATGCAGCCGCTCATGAAGGTTCGCACTTTCGGTGAAGCCGCCGATGCGGAGTATCGCATGACCCCGCGACTTATCACGTTGAAGGGAAGCCAGTACGAGCTCACGTGGAAGGGACGCAGCTTCCTGGTGCGCGTTCCGCTTATCGGTCGTTTCAATATCTCCAATAGTTTGGCTGCATTGGTGGGCGCTGCGGCGGCAGGCGTCAACTTCAGGGATGCCATCAGCTGTCTGGCCACAGCTCCGCAGGTGCCGGGACGCTTGGAACTTGTGAGCGGCGCCCATCACGTGCAGTGTTTTGTGGATTATGCGCATACGCCGGATGCGTTGGAGAACGTGTGTCGCACCATGCGTGCCCTCACTCGTCAGGGACGCCTTATTGTCGTGTTTGGCTGCGGTGGGGATCGTGACCGCACAAAGCGGCCGCTTATGGGAGCGGCTGCAGCAAAACATGCAGATATCTGTCTGGTCACGAGCGACAACCCGCGTCATGAAGATCCCGAAAGTATTATCGATGAAATTATGCCCGGCATTCCGGAAGAAAAGCGACATCGCATCACCAATCGGGGCGAGGCTATCGAAACGGCGCTCACCATGGCACGACCCGGCGATGTAGTTCTCATCGCAGGTAAGGGACACGAGGATTACCAGATTATCGGCGAAAAGACAATGCGCTTCTCGGATGCAGAGGCAGTGCGCCGTTTTGTCGAGCGTAAAGAAGCTGAAATTATAGCCGCAAAAATCGCAGAAAAAAGGGCATGAAGGAAATTCAACTCGAGCAACTCGTCCGTGTAACCGGTGGAAAACTGCTGGCGCGTGGCTCGCGTTGTATCACGGCAGGCGTGTGTACGGATAGCCGCATTGTGGATGAAGATTGCGTATTCTTTGCACTCAGCGGGGATAAGTTTGATGGCAACAGTTTCGCTCCCACGGTGTCGCAAAAAGCTGCTGCTGTGGTGGTGAGCAGAGTGATGGAGGGGTACCATGCGGAGTGTAGTGTGCTGTTGGTGTCCGATACGTTGAAAGCGTTGCAGGATTTGGCGGCTTGGTGGCGTTGTCAAATGGCCGTGCAGGTGGTGGGCATCACGGGCTCCAGCGGTAAAACAAGTACCAAGGATATGACACGTGCCGTCCTGGCAAATCACTTTTCGTGCGTGGTGGCAACACAAGGTAACTTCAATAACCACGTGGGGGTGCCGTTGAGCATCTTGTCTGCTCCGGCTGACACCCAGGCTGCCGTGTGGGAAATGGGAATGAACCATGCCGGCGAATTGGCGCCACTCTGCGCCATGGCTCAGCCAAGTATAGGCGTCATCACGCACGTTGGTTCTGCGCACATTGGCCTGCTAGGTTCGCGAGATGCCATTGCCCAGGAGAAATGCACGGTGGCGCGTTCTTTGCCTCCGAGTGGCTGCATGATTTACCCTGCAGAGGATGATTACGCAGACTTTATAGCTTCGCAGACGCAGGCGCAAGTTCTCCCCGTGGGAGGGAAGCAGAGCGCTATTCGCGCCCTCAACGTGAGGAGCAATGCGCAGGGGAGTGACTACACGCTTGTGATAGACGGTGCAGGTGAAGTCCCGGTCCACCTGCCCGTGCCGGGAGCACACATGGTGAGCAACAGTCTGTTGGCAGCGGCGGCAGGGTGGAAGCTGGGCTGCAGTTTGCAGGAAATTGCCGCCGGGCTGGGAAATATAGCCCTCACTCAGGGACGTCTTACCTGCCGCGAGGAGGGGGGAATTCTGTTGGTGGACGATACGTATAATGCGAACCCGGAAAGCATGGTGGCAGCTCTGCGTACTGTGTCATCCATGGCTGTGCAGGGTAAGCGTTATGCCGTGCTCGGCAAAATGGGAGAGCTGGGCAGCGCCGGAGTGGCTGCACATGCGGAGGTGGGCAAATGCGCGGCGGGGTGCGGCTATGCAGAAGTTGTGGTGCTTGGTGAAGGAAGCGCAGAGCTTCATGCCTTGGTGGAGGCTTTGCGTGCAGGCGGCGTGGCGGTGCAGCGAGTCGAGAGTCCTCAAGCGGCGGCAAATGCACTGCGTGCCGTGGTGCATCCCGGAGATGCCATTCTCTTCAAAGGTTCCCGAGCAGCGGGTATTGAGCGAGTGATGAATGATTTTTTAAGTAAGACTGACGAGCAATGCTGAGCAATTTATTGACAATGGATGAGGTGCTGGTGAGGATGGCGGCGTTTGTGGTGCCGTTGGTTCTGGTGCTGGCATTGTGTCCGTGGAGCATCCGGAAATTGCAGAAATTGAAGGCAGGACAACCGGTGCGCGAAGCGCATGGCAACGTGCACGCGCCGGATCACGCGAAAAAAGCCGGTACGCCGACGATGGGCGGTTTGCTGCTCATCGGCGCCGTCCTTGTTTATGCCTTGCTCTTTCTTCCATTGACAGATGTGCGAGTGCAGAGTGTGTTGCTCGTTGTCTTGGTCACGGCTTTTCTCGGCTTTTTGGATGATTACGCCAAGATAAAAAGACACAACAGTGACGGTGTGAATGGGTGGTTTAAAATTATGCTGCAAACGTGTGCCGCGGCGTTTTGCGCGGTTTATCTCTATTGCACGGATGAGAATGTTTGCAACATTGCCATCCCCTTTTACGGTTGGCTTCACATTGGATGGTTCTTTGTCCCGTTGGCAATCCTCACCATTATTGCCACCTCCAATGCAGTGAACCTGACAGATGGTTTGGATGGCTTGGCCAGCGGCTGTATGATACCGGCTGCGATGTTCTTTCTGGTGTGCAGCGGCAGCGGTCATGCCGGGTTGTCGGCATTTTCGATGGCTGTGCTGGCTGCATGCATGGGATTTTTGTGGTACAACTGCCATCCGGCAAAGGTGTTCATGGGCGACACCGGGTCGTTGGCGCTCGGCGGCGCACTGGGAACGTTGGCCGTTTGCACCGGGATGGAGCTCGTGCTCATTGTGCTGGCCGGAGTGTTTGTGGCGGAGGCCTCTTCCGTGGTGATACAGGTGGTATGGTTTAAGATCACGAAACGTGTGTACGGAGAAGGAAGACGTTTTTTCAGGATGGCTCCGCTGCACCACCATTTTGAAAAGTGCGGGATGAGTGAGACGCAGGTTTGTGTTCGCGCCTGGATTATAGCGGCCGGGCTGCTCGTCGTGACTTTAATGATTATGGAAACAATATCCTGTTGCGTATGAACTTAACGGGCAAGAAAGTAGCAGTGCTGGGCTGCGGACGAAGCGGTGTGGCGGCGGCGCATTTGGCGGCGGCGCGCGGCGCAGTGAGGGTGTGTGTCTTTGATTCGAACCCCGATGCGGTATGCTCTGATGCGACAGTTGAATTCGTGTCGGGTGCTGGCGAGAAAGAGGCGCGCGACTTCGCGGCGGACTTGGTGATCATTTCCCCTGGCATTGAGGCTGACAAGCCGTGGGCATTGGCGTTCACTTGTGCTGGGGCGCCTATCATCGGCGAGGTGGAGTTGGCGTCCCGTTACTTCAACGGACGTATCATTGCCATTACCGGTACCAACGGCAAAACAACCACGACCGCGCTCATTGAGCACATCTTGCTTCAAGCGGGGCGCAGTGCAAAAGCTTGCGGGAATTACGGCTATCCCTTTTGCGAGGTGGCGTTGCAAAAGCCGCAGCCGGAGTTTGCTGTGCTTGAAATTTCATCCTTTCAGCTGGAGACTGTGCAGAGCTTCCGACCGGAGGTGGCGGTGTGGCTGAACTTTGCGCCCGACCACATGGATCGCTATACGAAACTAGGCGATTATTACAAGGCTAAATTGCGCATTTTTGAGAACATGGATGAACAACAGACCGCCATCATTCGAGTGGGTGAAAAGTTGCCGCCCATCAAACCGCAAATTGTGGAGTTTTCTGCTTACGCCGGAAGCGGTCTCTTGCGTTATGAAAATTGCTGCATTAAGCAAATTGAAACCACTGTGGCGGATTTGTCAGGAACGGCTCTGCAGCAGGCGCACAATGCCGAAAACTGTATGGCTGCCATCCTCGCGTGCCGTACCGTCGGTCTCAAAGATGACGAGATTGTGCCGACGTTGGCGAGCTTTGAACCACCGCACCATCGTTGTGAGTTTGTAGCAGAGCAGTGCGGCGTGCTCTGGTTGAATGATTCAAAAAGCACCAATCTGCATTCTACGGAGGCCGCGATTCGCTCGCAGTCGCGCCCCATCATCCTGCTCATCGGTGGTAAGGATAAGGGGCTGGACTACACCCCGTTGCTGCCAACGATGCAAGGTAAAGTGAGGCTGTGTGTGGTGTTCGGACAAATAGCCGAGCAGCTTGAGCGCACGCTGGGCAATCAGCATCAGACTGTGCGCGTGCAGACCGTACGCGAGGCCGTGGACGTTGCAGCAGCGCGTGCCGTGGCAGGTGATGTGGTGCTGTTTTCTCCCGCCACATCATCCTTTGACCAATATAAAAGCTATGCGCAACGTGGCGATGATTTTCGCCACGCCGTTCAGGAAAAAGTCCATCCATCAACCCATTTCAACAACTCTATATCAACCCCATGAAACAGAAAGACCCCTACAACACACCCACATTGGGCAGAGTAAAGCCTAAACATCACCTGTTCCACTCTATTGCTCAGCGATACCGGCATCGCAGTGATACAGGACTGGTAGAAGACCGCACGAGCAGCGTCACAATTGTCCGCATCATCGTCGGTTTACTCATGCTGCATCTCATCATTATTGGAGGAGTACTGCTCCGCGGGCACATGGTGAGGGAAGGGGGAGCGACCGCAACGCCATTGACGGCAACTTCGCCGAATCAAGCGCCTGTGGCTCCACCTGATTCGGCAGAACCTGTGTTGGCCTCGCCACCCGTGTTGACTCCTGCTGCATCTCCTGCCCAGCAGGTGGCGCAAAGCTCTTCAGTGGCTTCCAATCATATCACGCAGGCAGCTGCTGCCGATGAGGATGAGGCGGAAGAAGTGGCGGAGGACATCATCGAGGTGGCATCAGTCACAACATCAGCGCCTATTTACCACATGGTGGCTACGGGTGACACGTGGCAAAACATCGCAGCGCAGTACGCCGTTAATCTTGCCGCATTGCGGGCGGCGAACCCCGGAGTAGCAGATGCAGAGCCGCGTGTGGGTGACAATTTGGTTGTTCCTACGGGAAGCGCCGGTGCGCGTCGCACACCTTCCGTTGCCTCCGTTGTGCAACCAATTCAGACGGTCGCGCATGCGACCCCCGGTCCTGTGGCTACCCCGGCAAAGGTGCATGTCGTGCAGCGTGGCGAGACCCTCTCGCGCATTTCGCGTAAGGTCAAAGTGCCCATGAAGGACCTCATGCTCATCAATGGCATCAAGGATGCAAATCGCATCAGTCCCGGCATGCGACTGCGCTTAAGTCGCTGAGTAACGCGCTTGCCGATGCTTTCCCATGTCCTCTCGATTAAGCATTATAGGCATCTGGGTTTGCTTTATCATCTTGCTGATCCTCGGCATCATGATGGTGGCAAGCACGGGTCTGTGCGCCTACGTGCCTAATGGGGGAGATCCATCGCAATTTCTCATCAAACAATGTTGCTTTGGGGTGATTGGGTTGCTGGCGGCTTTGGCGGCAAGCACGGTGCGTTACCAATCCATGCGGCCATGGGTGTATTGGGCGTGGTGGGGGTGCGTGGGGGCGCTCGTCCTTTGCTACGTGCCTCACGTCGGCATGGAGATTAATGGGGAGAGGCGTTGGATTAACCTGGGAGTTTTTTCATTCCAGCCCAGTGAGGTCGCTAAGATTTGCCTGATGCTTACGTTGGCAGATTGGTACACCACGCACCGTGAAATGCCCGGCACCTTTTGGCGCGGTTTTGTGTGGCCAGGCGGGGTGCTTTTTGGGGTGCCGCTTGCGTTGATTTTGTTTGAAAAAGATATGGGCACAGCGGCGGCCCTGGCCGTATCCGGCGGTTGTGTGATGTACGTGGCGGGGGTGCGCAACTGGCTACTGTTTACGGCCATGTTGGTGGGAATGGTGCTGATGTTTGATATGGCGACCGGGAATGACAACCGTCTGGAGCGTATTTACGCGTGGTTTGATCCTCAGGCATTCAGCCAAGGTGTGGGACGTCAGCAATGGATTTCCATCCTTGCTTTGGCACGCGGCGGAATAACCGGTGTCGGCCTGGGGGACGGCATTGAAAAGTTTGGCAATCTTCCATTCGCCCACACCGATTTCATTTTTGCAGAAATTGGGGAGGAATGGGGGCTGGTGGGCACATTGGGGGTGCTTTTGCTCTTCACCTTGCTTACCATTTTCGGTATCATGCTGGCTCTGCAAACTCAGGATACCTTCGGGCGATTATTGGCCACGGGGTTGGTGTGCACAATTTTTTGGCCAGCGGCGCTCAACATGGCGGTCGTCACATCCCTGTTGCCGAATTCCGGCTTGCCTCTCCCCTTTATCAGCTACGGCGGCACCAATCTCATCTTCACAATTTTTTCAGTGGGGATACTCACCAGCATCCAGCGCTACACCCCGGCGGCGCCGCGGGACATTTGGCCCAGACATCTCATCAAGGACTCATGAAAAAAGCATCCGAATCCCAACGCATTATTATTGCCTGCGGTGGAACAGGCGGTCACATGTTTCCGGGCATTGCCGTGGCGGAGCAGTTGCTCGCGCTCGGACATCGACCCTTGCTGCTGATTTCTCGTAAAGGAGTTGACGCCGAGGGTTCGCGCAAATATTCTCATCTCGATTTTCGCACTGTGCCGGCCATTGCCAAACCGCGAACCTTTTCTCTGCGCATGATCCCCTTCCTGGCTCGTTTTGCATGCACTCTGTGGAGAAGCTACCTGTTGCTCAGACGCGAGCGGGCAACGGCTGTGCTCGGAATGGGGGGCTTCACATCATTGGCGCCGGTGATGGTCGGGCGTATGTTGGGGCTACGCACCTATGTGCATGAGTCGAACGTTATCCCAGGCCGGGCAAACCGGCTCACAGCTCGTTTCTGCACGGCTGTATTGCTCGGATTAAAACAAACAGCCGAGCATCTCCCCGGGCGCGATTGTCGGGTTGTGGGTACTCCGGTGCGCGATGAGATGTTGCATGCGCCTCAGTTGACAGCCGCGCGTGAGACATTGGGTGTTCCGACCGATCGCCCCCTGCTGTTGGTGACGGGTGGATCCCAGGGAGCGCAGAAACTAAACTCGCTGATTGTGGAGGCGGCCAAAGAACTGCCCGACGTGCAATTTTTGATCATCGCCGGTAAAGCGGATCAGCCACGTGTAGCCCATCTTGCAGAGGGTTGTTCCAATGTGCGAGTGCTGGGCTTTTGCTCGGATATGCCCGCGGCTTACGCAGCGGCGGATGCTGTGGTGGCACGCAGTGGCGCGTCCACGCTCACGGAACTTTCCGTGGTTGGCAAAGCTTGCTTGTTGGTTCCTTATCCCTTCGCAGCGGACAATCATCAATTCTATAACGCGAAGGTCTTTGCAGAAGTCGGTGCCGCCTGCCTTTGCGAGCAGGCGAGTCTCACGCAGTCGAGAATCGTTGAGTTTGTCCGGCAGCACATGCTCAACCCATCGGTGCGTGAGGCGATGCAACGAGCCATGCTCTCCTGCGCACGCCCGGATGCGGCACAGGACATAGCTCATATTCTTGTTCAACCCGTATGACGAGTTTCACCAATCTGACGGGCGCCATGGAGATAGGCGCAAATTGCTACCTGATCCAGGACGGCACGACCAGTGTGGTCCTGGATGCCGGAGTCCATCCCAAAAAGGTTGGTGAGGAGTCCAAACCTCGTTTTGAGCTGCTGGAAGGTGTAGATCTTCAGGCCATCATAGTCTCGCACGCGCACCTGGATCACATTGGCGCGCTGCCGGTGTTGCAGGAGAAGTTCCCGCAAGCGGAAGTCGTGATGACGCGAGCAACGGCGGAGATAGGACGCGTGATGTTGCACAATTCCGTGAATGTGATGACGGCGAAAAGACTGTACGATGGCGTTGTAGAATATCCTTTCTTCAGCCATGGCGAGTTGGATCACGCCGCCAATAAGTGGGTGACCCGTCCATACGAGGAGAGTTTTCGTGTGGGCCGCAGTGGGGATATGCTCGCTACGCTCTACGATGCCGGGCACATTCTTGGCTCCTGTGGGGTGATGCTCGAAACACGGTCGGGTATGCGTATGTTCTACACGGGGGATGTGCAATTTGAGAATCAGAGCTTGATATCCGGCGCGGCCTTTCCGGAGGATGGTGTGGATGTGCTCATCATGGAGTGTACGCACGGCGATACCGAACGCTCGGTCAACTACACGCGCGAGCGTGAGATGAATCGCCTTGCCAAGGCTATACGCGAAACATTGTCGCGTGGCGGTGCTGTGCTCATCCCCGTTTTTGCCCTCGGCAAAACCCAGGAGTTGCTCTACGAGATTGGTAAAATGCGTGATAGCGGACGTATCCCCGATGCACCGATCTACAGCGGTGGTTTGGGGGCGAAGGTGACCGGCGTGTACGACCGTATGACCTACGATACCCCGCGCTTGCACCCCGGCTTGCTCGTGCGCGCAGCTGTGGAGACCATGCCTTTGCCGAGGGAGATGGACGGTCCGTTGCGCGTGAGTCCGGGCAACATTTATCTAGTCTCCAGCGGCATGATGAGCCCACACACTCTGTCCAACAAATTGGCGGCTCAAATTCTGGCTCATCCGGATGATGCCATTCTGTTTGTGGGGTACAGTGATCCGGATAGTCCGGCGGCGCGTATCAAGGCCGCCAATCCCGGCGATCATGTGCGACTGGGTGAAGATCCGACTGCAGGACAGGCCTACACGGTGAACTGCCGCGTTGAAAGCTTTGATTTTTCCGGTCATGCTCCCCGCACTGCCTTGCTGGATTATGCGCGCGCGCTCAACCCTCGGGAAATCCTCCTGGTCCACGGCGATGAGGCTGCACAACGGCAGATGCATCAGGAACTGACTCGCTACATGTCCGAGGGGGTGACTATTTCCCGACCGTTGCCGGGTCGCAGGCACAAGCTGTCGAGCTGAACGAAGGAGGCTCTCTCCGCCGGGAGAGTCTTGTGCGTACCAATTTACACAACATGCACGATCAAGAAATTGTCAATCGGCAATCGTAAATAATCAACGCTTTGCGTTGCACGATGTGCCGTTAGCTATCCATGGGGATGCTTTTTTGGGGGACGGATGTGCATGCGTTTGCTTTGCCATCAATAGATAGTTGCATGCGAGGAAGCTTTGTGGTAGACTACGGGCGTTAAGAAATGCCCCCTCCCGTCACCATCAACGGAGCTGCCCAACTGCCCGAGAGACCAGTTTTGGTTATTCCGAATCGAGTGGATGACGTCGTATTGCGCGTGTTGGTGGAGTCGCTGGGCGGGATGGGGAAAATAGCCTGGCTGGTAGAGGATACGCTGCGGCCAAGCGCAGAACTCATGGCGCAAGTGAGCCGTGAGGGGTCGCAGGGTATTCTTTTCTCCATTGCGCGAGGAAATCATGAAACCCTCGCTGAGCAGGTGAATGCCAAGTTGGAGAGTGGACGACATGTGGTGCTTTTACCGGGACGTCAGGAGCAGCCCGACGCATACATCACAGATGTGCCTATGTGCATCTTGCAGTACCTTCTGAAGGGGTACGACAAACTTGTATTGCCTGTTTACGCCGGTATGTACGGGAAGCCGGGTGAGGCGGCTTTGCTGACAAGCGAGCAGCCCTATGAGCAGGCCGTGGTGAGTTTTCTCTCTGCCTTTATTCCCGGTGAAGACACCGCAGAGCGTTTGTTTGCAGCGTGGGCGTTGGAGGCGTGTCGCTGCGTAGCCAGTGTGCCTCACGTGCAGGAAGAGACATTGGGCAACGCCCTGCTGCGAAGTCTTACGGCGCATCCGCGTGCCATGATCATAGATGGAGTGAATGAGCAGAGCATGAGCTACCGTCGGTTATTGACGCTTGCGGCGCCTTTGGCGCGTCGATTGCGCAAGAACATCCTGACGCATCGCATGGGGATCATCTTGCCGCCGGGGCGGTTGAGTATTATTGCCAATGTGGCGTGCATGCTGGCGGGCATTTCTCCGGTCAATATCAATTACAACTGCTCCAAAGTCATATTTCGCAGTATTGTGGAGCAGGCGGAGCTCACGCACTTTATCACGGGGAGCAACTTCATGCAGAAGCAGCCGAACTTTCCGTGGCCGCCTTCCCGGGATATTCTCTTTGTTGAAGAGATGTTGACCACATCGGGCCTTTCCTTCCAACTCATCAAGGAGTATGTGGTGGGATGTTTGGGACGGCGGCGCTTGGCATCGTGGATGGATGTTCCTGTCGGCACGGTGCAGGATGAAGCGCTCATGGCCTATTCCTTGCCGGAAGAAGGGGCAGGGGTGCGCGGGGTGCTGCTGAGTCACCATGCGGTGATGATGGGCTATCGACTTGCCGCTTCGCGGTTGAGATCGCAGGTCGGTGAGCGCGTGCTTAGTTCTCTGCCATTCTACTACAGAACCGGATTCATGCTCGGATTGGTGTATCCCTTGCTCAATGGGCAAGACATCATCACTTATCCGGAAGCGGACGCCGCCAAGCGTATCTGTAGCCTTGCTCATAAGTACAGCCCGACGATCATAACGCTGGAGCCACGGCAGATTTCCGGTATCTTGGAGGTGGCTCAACCGGGCGATTTTGCGGAGGGTGGGCACGTGTTGGTGGCCGGTCGTGTGCCCGTGGCGGTGGCCCAGCAAGCGTACCATGACCACAAAATAGTGCTCTGTGAGTGTTACATGCCGCCGGAATGCGCTATGCCGGTGGCATGCAGCATGCCACCGCCCGTGCATAGGGTGTCCAGTCCGCACGTGGTTCCTGCCGGGGCCCCGGGTACGGTAGGCATGGCGATGCCGGGTCTCGCCGTGCGTGTGACAAATCATTTGCGACCGGAAGTCCCGCTCGGTACGGGTGAGATGGGCTTGCTTTGGGTCAAGGGAGAACCTCTCTTTTCCGCCTTGGTGCAGGATGGAATGCCCGCTCCGGACACACCTGTTAACCGCTGGGTGTGCACAGGGGATATCGGCTGCATCCGGGCGGATGGTCTGCTCGTCGTGGGAGGCTCGCGCGAGCGTTTTTCCTACATTGAGGGAGAACTCATTTCCCATGCTCGGGTAGAGGAGATACTCGCCGGCATCCTCTCCATCCCGCGAATGAGCGCTGAGCCTCGCATCGCCGTGGTCGGCATCCCCACCCCCGATGGACGCGGGGAGCAAGTGGTGCTCCTTTCCACCTTGCACAAGGTTGTGGGACCGCACGATGTGATTACTCTTCGCTACGCTATCGTGAATGAGCGTATAGCCTCTCAATATGCGCCGCAGCGCATTGTGGCATTGCGCGCCATTCCTACCCTTCCCGGCGGAGAAGTGGATTACGCGCTTTGCCGCCGTTTAGCCCTCTCTGCGCCGGGCTACAGACGAAACACCTGACTTCGCTTTTTGCTCTTTCCTCCTAAAAATAAACTCTCCGTTACAGATATCCCATGACCCCTACAGATCATTTTTTGAGCAGTATCCTGGACGATGTGCACTACACCCCTCCCACTGAGGGAGCGGAGGTGGAGTGCGATGTGGCGCCGAAGGAATTACCGGATGGGCATGTTCTGCATGGATACCGCATTATACGCACGCTTGGCGCCGGTGGATTTGGAGTAACATACCTGGCGGAGGAAAAGACGCTTGGTCGACGCGTGGTGCTCAAGGAAAATTTTCCGGACACGCTGTGCCATCGACAATCCGGCACGTTGGATGTTGTTCTCATAGCTCCGGAGGGTCAGGAGACCTTTGACTGGGCGCACAACAACTTTTTGCGCGAGGCGCGCTTGCTCGCTTCACTGCGTCATCCGAATATCGCCAAGGTGTATTCTTTTTTCAATGCGCACCGAACGGTCTATTACGTGACAGAGTTCATCGAGGGGAAATCACTGGCGGATGTGGCTAATGATTACCGCCACCATAACCGCGATATACCGCAAGACGCCTTGGTGGGCACCATGGTGCGGGTGCTTGATGCTTTGGACTACCTGCACAAGAGGGAAGTGTTGCATCGCGATATAAAGCCGGACAACATACTCATCAATAAAAGGGGGCTGCCCATGCTCATCGATTTTGGCGCTGCTCGGGAGGAGTATGGAGATTCTGATTCGGGTGTGGTGGAGTCCTTGGGTTTCAGCCCGCCCGAGCAGGGGAAAGAAGGGGGCAACATGGGAGCCTGGACGGACTTGTACGCATTCGGCGCAACCTTATATTATATCTTGACTGCCACATGCCTGCCGGATGGCCGTCAGCGTGAACTATACGATATGGCCGACCCGCTGGCCTCCAATGAACGCTTGCGCGCCATCTACGATGAACGTCTGCTGAAGAGCATCGACAAAGCCACGCGGCCCCTCATTGAGGAGCGCTACCAAAGTGCAGGCGAGTGGATAGCCGACTTCCGAAGTCTGTGACCAGTATATTTGTCAGTCCCGCTGGGCGCGGATGGAGGCATCCATGAGCTCAGCTGCTTTCTTGCCGCTCATTAGCATGCCGCCAAAAATAGGTCCCATACGGAAACTGCCGCTCACGCCATTGGCTGCCATGCCGGACACAAAGAGACCGGGATAAATTTCCTTGGTGTTTTCGATCGTGGAGCGTTCTCCTTCGATGGCATCCATACTCATCTCGCCGATGACCCCGCCGGTTTGCGTGCACAGCGAAACGCCATTTTTGCGCGCGACTGTGCGGGCAATTTCGCAATCGTGTCCGGTGGCGTCCAGCACTGTTTTAGCAGCAAAGGTGAGGGGATCCACATGCATGTGCTGCAGCAGCACGGGCGTCCAATTCACCACCACTCCAGCTACGCGGTTTTGCTTGTACACCACGTCCTCGACGGAATAGCAGTTGAAGATGAGCGCTCCGGCTTCAGTGGCGCGGTAGAGCAGGCCGGACGTAGCGTGGACGGAGTCCAGCAGGTACGTGCCTTGCTCGTGCTTGCGGTATTGCAGTTGCAGGTCTTGTAAAATGGGCAGGGCCTCTTTCTGTACCACAATCTCATTAAACATCATCGCTCCGCCCCACATGCCGCCGCCCGGGGCCAGCTTGCGATCCAGCAACGCCACTTTGTGGCCGGCTTTGGCCAGGTAATAAGCCGCCACGATGCCGGACGGCCCCCCACCCACGATAGCGGCGTCCAGCTGCAGGCTGCGGTTGATTTTTTCAAAGTACGAGTTGACAATGCCGCGGGTGATGAGTGTTTCCATGACCTCATGGTAGTCTTTCCCACAGCGAATGTCAAGCTTGACAGGGCAAGGCGCATCGCGCATAATAACGCGCGCCATGTTTCGGTTATTTGACACATACACGAGGAAGCTTCGCGAGGTACAGGCTCAGGATGGCAAAACACTGCGTTTCTACTGTTGCGGGCCCACAGTGTATGCTGCGGCGCACATCGGCAACTTCCGCACCTTTGTTGCGCAGGATGTCTTCCGACGCGTGGCGGAGCTTTCCGGTTTGCGCACCAAGCACGTGCGCAATATCACGGACGTGGATGACAAAACAATACGCAATTCACAGGCGCAGGGCGTGCCGCTGGCGGAGTACACTGCAAAGTGGACGCAGAAGTTCCACGATGATTGCCTGGAGCTCAATTGTCTGCCGCCGCATGTGGAACCGAGCGCCGTGGGGCATATAGCGGAACAGATAGAGATTGTGCAGAGGCTCATTGACTCCGGTCACGCCTATTGCAGTGAGGATGGATCGGTCTATTTTCGGATTTCCTCGTACCCCGAATACGGCAAATTGGCGCATTTGGATGCTCAATCGCTGGATTTGGGCAAGACGGCGCAAACCCGCGCAGATACGGATGAGTACACGAAGGACAGTGTGGCCGACTTTGTCCTTTGGAAGGCGCGGCGCCCGGAGGATGGCGAGAATTATTGGCCTTCACCCTGGGGAGAAGGTCGTCCCGGCTGGCATTTGGAGTGCTCGGCCATGAGCCATAAGTACCTGGGCGATACCTTTGACCTGCATTCGGGCGGTGTGGACCTCGTTTTCCCGCATCATGAAAATGAGATAGCTCAGAGCCGTTGTGCGTGCGGCGGCGACTTTGCCAGGCATTGGTTCCACGTGACTCATTTGTTGGTGGATGGCGCCAAGATGAGCAAAAGCCTGGGCAACATGTACACGCTGGATGATTTGGCGAGACTGGGACACCAGCCATCAGCTCTGCGCTACGTATTGGCCGGTGCATATTACCGCCGCCCGCTCAACTTCACTTTATCGGGCATGAAAGATGCGGCTTCCGCGCTGCGCAAGTTGAGTCGTGCCGATGCTGCCTTGGCGGAGAAAGCTGGGGATAAGTCGGCTCCCACCTACCGCGAGCTGGTGAAAAATCCGCCGGATTTGGGCGTCTTTGCTCCCGCGTGGCAAAGTCTTTTGGACGATCTGAATACGCCGGAAGCGTTGGGACATACCTTCAGTGCCTTGCATGCCCTGAACGCTTCTGAGCTGAGCCAGGCAGAGGCTCATCAGGCTCGTCTTGCCCTCCGCTTTATCATGGAGGCATTGGGGTTGATTCTGCCGCCGACAGAGGAGGAGCAGCCTGAGGCGCCGATTGAGGTGCAGACCTTAGCTCAGGAGCGTTGGCAGGCGCGCCTGGCCAAGGATTGGGCGCGCTCGGATGCCTTGCGGACACGTCTGGCGGAGCTCGGTTGGGGCATGAAGGATGGCCGTGATTCATACCAACTTATCAAACTCTGAACTGCTATGAGCCAGGAACAAAAACTCTCCCTGCTGGGCAAGCACAGCGAGTTTTTTCACTCGCCGGATGAGGCAAAGCTTGAGACCTTCCCGAACCGCAGCCCTCAGCGGGCGTACGTGGTGACTTTAGAAACGGAAGAGTTTTCTTCCCTGTGCCCGGTGACAGGCCAGCCGGACAGCTGCGCGCTGAGCATCTCCTACGTACCGGCAGAGCGTGTGGTGGAGACGAAAAGTCTGAAATACTACCTCGTCTCTTTCCGAAACTATCCCGCTTTCAACGAACAAGTGGTGAACCGCATCCTGGATGATTTAGTGGCGGCTGTGCAGCCGCGTTGGATGCGCGTGGTGGGGCGCTTTTCGCCGCGCGGCGGCATTCGTCTTACCACCACGGCCGAGCATTGTCCGGAAAATCGACCCGCATGACATTTTGAACCGCCCTATGAAATGCCTCGTTCTCCTCTCCGGTGGTGTGGATTCAGTCACGGCTCTGCACTGGGCCTGCCGTGAGCACGAACCGCTGGCGGCGCTTTCCTTCCGCTACGGCAGTAACCATGAAGAACGTGAGCTTGCCTGTGCGGAGCGCCAGGCGCGGGTGTTGGGAATACCTCATCGCGTGATCGATCTTTCGTCTCTCGCACCTCATTTGTCCAGCGCGCTGTTGAGCGGCGCTGCGGCCATACCGAGTGGTGACTACGAGGAGGAAAATATGCGGGCCACAGTGGTGCCATTTCGCAATGGCATATTCCTCTCCATTGCGGCCGGTGTGGCGGAGAGCTGTGGGGCGCAGGGCGTGGTGATAGCTGCCCATGCCGGGGACCACGCCCTTTACCCCGATTGCCGGGAGCCTTTCATGCAGGCCATGGAGCAGGCCATGGAGCAGGGAAGCTATGCGAAGATTCAGTTGCTACGTCCCTTCATCGGCATGAGCAAGGTGCAGATTGTGAAGATTGGGGCGGAACTGGGAGTTGACTTTTCACAGACCTATTCCTGCTACTGCGGGGGTGAGAAACACTGTGGTTGCTGCGGTACATGCCGGGAACGTCGAGCGGCTTTTGCCGCCGCCGGCGTGGCAGACCCCACTGCCTACGAAAAAGAATAACCAGCCCATGCCATCCGTTTACATCAAGACTTACGGCTGCCAGATGAACGAGCGTGACTCGGAGCAGGTGGCCGCTATGTTTCTGGCGGGCGGGTACAGCTTCGCCAATTCTGAATTGGAGGCGGATGTGGTGCTGATCAACACCTGCTCCGTCCGCGAAAAAGCGGAACTGAAAGCCTTGGGAAAGATGGGCATGCTCTGTTCGCAGTCGGTGGATCGTCCCTGGGTGGTGTTCGGTTTTATGGGCTGCATGGTGCAGAGCAAGGCACGTGAACTTTTTGAGACCGTGCCGCGTTTGGACGTGGTGACCGGTACTCATTGCTACCATCGCGTTTTCCCGCTCTGCGACGCCCTCCTCAAGCAGCGCTTGGCCTTCGCTGCTCATTCGCCACTGAGAAAAGGGGCTCAACTTTGCGAGGTGGAGGATCTTCCAGATGCTCACAACCGTATTCGTGATCATTTGCCCGCGCGCACATCCTGCTCCGCCTTTGTGTCCATTATGCAGGGGTGTGAGATGCGCTGCTCGTACTGCATTGTTCCTTACACGCGCGGGGCGGAGCGCAGCCGTCCTGCGGCGGATATTTTGGATGAAGTGCGCCGCTTGGTTGACAGCGGAGTGAAAGAAATTACTCTGCTCGGGCAAATTGTGAATCGTTATGGCCGCGAGGAACCTGTGATAGATGGTCGCGGCGGTTTTGTGCGTCTGCTGGAGATGGTGCATGAGGTGGACGGTCTGGAGCGCCTTCGCTTCACCTCCCCGCACCCCATTGGTTTTCGCGAGGATTTGGTGCGTGCTTTCTCCTACCTGCCCAAACTTTGCAGTCATATCCACTTCCCCATGCAGAGCGGCAGCGACCGCATCCTGCAGCTCATGCGCCGCCCTTACAGGCAGCAGAAGTATGTCGAACTCTGCGAGGCCATGCGCGCCGCCCGGCCGGACCTCGCCATCACCACGGACATTATTGTGGGTTTCCCCGGGGAGACGCAGGAGGACTACCTGCTCACCAAGGCGGCGGTGGAGCAAATCAAGTTTGACAATGCCTTTATCTTCCAATATTCGCCGCGGCGAGGCACGCCGGCGGCAGATATGCCGGATCAAGTTTGCTTGCGCGAAAAGGAAGCGCGCAATCATGACCTGCTCGACACCGTGAACCGCATTGCCATTGCGCGTAACAGGGCGCTTGTAGGTACGCAGCAAGTGATCCTTGTGGACGGCCCCAGCAAGACGAATCCCAACCGTTTGCAGGGTCGCACGTCGCAGAATAAGCCCGTCATTATCGAACAGGGCATTGCCAAGGTTGGCGAACTGCTGCCTGTCACCATCCGCGAATGCACGGGGTTCACTCTGTACGGCGCAGTCTGATGGTTCGCCGATCAGAACTGCGGAACACGTCCGTCAGCACATGTTAATGATTCGGAAAACATGCGCAATATGCATATAACCAATAAATTACAAATTGAAAATCGTCAATCGTAAATGTCAGCGTACTTGACAAGCCCCTGCCAGCAGGCTATGCTTGACCCATGGCAACAGACTTAATCATCATCGGCGGTGGGCCGGCCGGTTACGTGGCTGCCATTCGCGCGGCGCAGCTCGGAAAGCAGGTGATCTGCATAGAGAAGGAGCGCGTGGGCGGCACGTGCCTGAATTGGGGCTGCATTCCCACCAAGGCGTTGCTTGAGAGCGCTGAGTTGTACCGTAAAATGGCGAAGGCAGCGGGGACGTACGGCGTGGAAGCACAGGGAGTGACCGCAAATTGGGAAGCTATGGTTGCGCGATCTCGGGCCGTCAGCGATCGTCTGTGCAGCGGTATTGAGTTTCTTTTCAAAAAGCATGGCATAGAGCGTCTGCAAGGCGCCGCCCGCATCCTTGCCCCCGGCGTGGTGGAACTCACTGCCCCGGATGGAACGGTCTCAGAGCTCCGGGCGCCTAAGATATTGATAGCAACCGGCGCGCGCACACGAGAAATACCCGCATTTCCCATGGATGGTAAGAGGATCATCGGCAGCAAGCAGGCTTTGACTTTGCCGAGTGTGCCCGCCAGCATGTTGGTGATTGGCTCGGGCGCCATTGGTTCCGAATTTTCTTATCTGTACAGCTGTCTGGGTTGCAAAGTGACGCTGGTGGAGGCTCTTCCCAATTTGTTGCCCAATGAAGATGACGATGTCAGCAAGGCCATGGAGCGCGCGTTCAAGAAAAGCGGCATGACTTGCCTGGTGGGGGCGAAAGTTGGAAGCGTTGTCACAACGGAGGATGGGGTGGAAGCGCACATCACTCGCCCGGGCAAGCCGGATACTCACGTGCAGGCCGAGGTGTGCCTGGTTGCCGTCGGCGTAGTTCCTGTCGTGCCCGAGGCGACGGGGCTGCAGCTTACCGAACGCGGCTTTGTCCAGGTGAACGAGCGCTACGAGACTAATCTGGCGGGCGTGTATGCCGCCGGGGATTGCATCGGTGGCGTAATGCTGGCCCACGCTGCCAGCTACGAGGCCGTTCAGGCTGTGGAGGGCATGTTCTTGTCCGGTGCCGTCCCCAAGAAGCCTGCTCTCGTCCCCGGTTGCATGTACTGCCACCCGCAGGTTGCCAGCGTTGGTCTGCGTGAACGCGAACTCCGTCAGTCCGGCATCGCCTACAAGGTCGGCAAGTTCCCCTTCCAGGCCATTGGCCGCGCTGTTGCCGCCGGTTCAACGGACGGCTTTGTCAAGTTGCTCTTCGGCGCTGAGCATGGCGAGCTTTTGGGAGCCCATATCGTGGGCGAGGGCGCCACAGAGCTCATTGCCACTCCCCAACTTGGAATTTCATCGGAGTTGACTGATGCTGACCTCCATGCCATGATTTTTGCGCACCCAACGCTCGGCGAGGCTATCCACGAGGCAACACTGGCGGCGGATGGTGTGCCCATCCATGCTTAATACCCCCCATGGCGAGAAAGTTTTACTACGATACCGGGGAAAAGAAAATAGGACCTGTTACAGGGTATGACCTGCTGCGTTTGCGAGCCGAGGGTCGTGTTAAGGACGATACGTGGGTGCGTTGCGCAAACTCTGCCACATGGCGCCGTTTTGCTGAGCTGGATTTACGCAAGGAGGAGCAGGAAGGGGCAAATCCTACGCTCTGGCAGCTGCTCACGCGTTATACGAGCTGGCGTGGGATCCTGCTCTTTGTAGCCGTCATGGTTGTGCTGCTCGCTCTGTTTATCGGTTTGGTATCTGTGGCGGGCCCCTTGCTCCTCGTCATCCTCGTCTTGTGGGTGCTGAGCCGACTCGTTAAGGGAGACTGACAACAGACCCATGCGGGCCCTGCCCTGGGGTGAGGTACCGGTAAGCGCATTTCAACGCTGTCATTTCGGAAGGAGTGCTGCGCCTTGTTGATTCGTACGTCCCCCGGCTTATTCCCCTTGTGGGCATGAGCTGGCCCTTTGAGCCGACTGTTTTATTGTCTTCCGCGCGCATCGTCACGGTGACATCCGGCGTCTTGTCATTCCTGAATAAAACGCATTCCACGTACGCTTGCAATTGTCCACCTTATCACCAGAATACCTGCAATTTGAATCTGAGCATCGTTTTTCGAAAGAGATAATCAAGCTTAAAATCACATATTTTTGAATAAAAATCACTAAGGATCATTTGCGCTTAGAGGGATTGTCGGGCGCGTCCAACGATACTTTGAATTGCAAAATATCATGAGTCTCTAACATACAATGAGTTGATCCCTTGCCTCAAGTATATCTCTTTCGAAAAGAGATAATCGGGGCAACGCGGACTCGTGGAGGAAGGTTATGGTTCTTCAGATGCGGGTATGTTCGCGTTCACCGTATGCCTGAAATATCCATCATCATCCTGGTCTATAACAACGAAAAGTACCTTTCGTCGTGCATGGACAGCATACTCGCCCAAACTTTTGAGGACTGGGAAGCCATCTGTGTGGATGACGGCAGCACGGATGGAAGTGGAGAGGTCCTCGCCAGGTACGCAGCGAGG